>JBPCVD010000181.1:0-22738 GCA_051010815.1 Rubripirellula sp. | reverse complement strand
CTTGAACCCAAAAGCGGTTGAGCAGGTCATGGATGATCTAGCGAGCGAACTGATCACTTCTCAAATGATCGAGTCAACGGGCACGCCTTCCGAACCACCGGACCCAGTGATCGATACGTCGCCGGCGATCGATACGTCCCAACAGGGCGATACGTCCCAACAGGGCGATACGTCCCAACAGGGCGATGCATCACCACCAATTGATACGTCGCCACAGGGCCCGACTTAACGAAGCCATTCCGAGTGCAATTGCCGAAGGATCGTTCCGGGCTTCAGTTCCCGGCTTCACCCCAGCGACTACTCGGACGAATTCGCTACCGGCAGTTGATAACAAACTGACTCTTGCGAGTTACGAAGGTACAAGCGGTCGCCCACGACGACGGGATGATTCCACGTTCGGCCTTCCATCGCTTGAATTTCCGCCAACTCCTCATGCTCTTCAGGATCCGCCTTCAACAGTACTAGCTGTCCGCGTTCGCCGGCAACGAGCAGCAGTCCAGAGTCTTGCAACAACAGCACCTGCCCCTTTCCGTATCGACCGCGTTTCCAACATCGCTCTCCGTTGGAAAGATCGACACAGGTGAAGATGGCATCGTCGAATCCATACAGGTGGCCTTCGTAGATCACAAAATCATTGAAATCAGGTTTCAACGACAAAGACTCCCACACTTCATCCGCGGACCATTCACCGTCGGTCGTCAGCGAAACCATGCGAGTTCCGGTTCCGGCGCCGGTTGGTAGCAGCAGCGAGTCACCGTTGACCAACTGCGGCTGTACCGAACGATAGCCGTTGATCTTCCAGTCGTACCGCAGCACCGCCGATCCGTCCGCTGGATCCAACACATCGATGCCTAGGTTCGTCAACATCAGGATGTATTCCTTATCGCCAATCTGAACGGATTGCGGTGAACTGTAGGAGTGGTCTCCCGAAGCCGACGACCAACGCAGGTCCCCAGTACCCACATCAAAAGCGAGCGTCCCTTTGTCGTCCTTTCCACCCGCGTAGACCACCACGACATCGTCGATCACTAAAGGGGAACTACTGAATCCCCACATGGGCGGCGTTCGGTCTGCCACTTCACGTAGATCAAGTTTCCAAACGATCTCACCACTGCGGGGATCAAGCCGCGTTAACCAACCCTGAGCACCCATCGCGAACAATCCACCTGCGCCAAGTGTTGGAGTCGCCCGCGGCCCGGGGCCACCCAACGGATCATCAAATCGCGATTCAATCGATTGAGACCAAACCTCGCGTCCCGAATCAGCGTCGTAGCAAACAATGCATTCCTGTTCGCCCCGTTGCTCTTGCGTGAATAATTGCTTTCCGGCGACCGCATAAGACGACCAACCCGGACCCACCGGTGCCCGCCAAATCTCTTTGGGCGGATTCGAGTCCCAATCGGATGCGAACACGATTCCCTGCTGGCGTCCCGTTCGATCTTCCCCTCGAAACCCTGGCCACTCCGGATTCTCAAGCCACGTCTGAACCTGTTCCGCTGGAAACAGTTCGGACTGAACGTCGCTGCGTGACCGCATGTTCGCCAGCATGACGTCCTCCGGACTGGGCACCCAACGCCAATGCAAGCCGAGCTTGAAGTCGCCCCACATCCCGTCACTGCGTAACAACAGCGAGTAGCCAAAGCCAAGCACAGCCATCAGCAATGCGATCACCGTACGGCGAGAGGACAAGACCCGGCCAAATAGAATCGCTCCCAACGCGAAGGCTCCCATCCCGAGTGGGATCGTCAACACCATCACGGCCGGACCTCGCATCGTTGGGTCGATCGTCGCAATCACACCGCCAGCAACCAACAAGATCCCCAAGAAGCCGCCAACGCGTTCCCGCCACGTCGAACGACTCAGCAGCACCCACCAAATCAAAATCAACAGACCGCCGAGCAGTGGCCCAAACGCTGCCGACATCCAAATATTTTCGGGCGGGTTCTCCAGCAACGACGGCAATGATCTCGTCAGCAGCATCAATGCGAGGATCAACACCGCCGGCCAAATCCGCAGCGGTCGATACTTCGGTTTCGAATTCGAGTCCTGCGTCGACGCCGCATCCCCGCCTGCATCACTCGACGATGCCCCGCCTACGGAGTCGTCGTCGCCACCAGAGACACTCGTATCGTCACTCATTCAACATCCCCAAGTGGGTAGACCGCGGAAAACACTCGCTCAAAATGTAACGCATTCGGAAACGGTTACAAACCAATGGACATCTCGGGCAGTTGCCCAAATCCTGATCGAACGCGACGGTGAAAATTCCGCGCCGCGTAAGCAATCAACCAACTTCCCCAAACTCATCAAAGACTTTTAGGAACTACGCCCGATCCGCATGCAAACGCCCACGAAGAATCGTTGACGAGATCCATCGATCGTCCCACGCGAACATCAACATTGACAAGGGATCGACCTCGCCTCCAAGCCATGGGATTCCCGGCTCGACGACTACGAGATCCGCGTCAGCACCCGGCCGAATTTTTCCCGAATCGAGCCAACCCAGTGCTTCAGCGTTTCCTGCGGTGATCGCATACCAACCTTCCGACGCGTCTGGGTAGTCGTCACCAATCAAGGAAGCCGATTCGATCATCCCCCTGGCAACACGCACCATCGATCGTTCATACCCGGCACCAACATCGCTCCCGATCGCCATACGAACTCCGTCCCTTTGCAATGTCGCCCGATCCATCGTGCCAGAACGCAGAAACGAATTGGCGATGGGGCAATGCGCGATCACGGTGTCGCTGCGGTGCAACGCCTTGCGATCGCCATCATCAAGATAAACGCCATGTCCCATCACAGACTTAGGCGACAGTAAACCTGCGTTTTGATAGACGTTCGTGTAAGACATGCCGTCAAACAATGCACTGACTTGTTCGCACTCATCGACCGTTTCTGCCAAGTGAGATTGCACGAGGCATCCTTGCTGCTTGGCGAGCGCCCCCGCACCCGACAACAAGTCTTCCGTGCAGCAGATTGCGAACCGAGGCGTGACGGCAGCCGAGACGCGGTTCGAAGCAGGGAAAGCCTGACAAAGTCGCTCGGTTTCATCCAACAACTGTGATGTCGGACGACAGAGGGCGGTAAAGGCGTTGCGATTCATCATCACTTGCCCAATGGCCCCACGAACGCCGAGCGTATTGGCTACCTCCAGCGCGGCGGTTGCGGAATCGAAATGAACCGTCGCATAGGCCGCGACAGCCGTCGTTCCCATGGAGATCAACTGCCCCAGTACTCGCTGCGTCATCGACGCAGCGAAATCGACGTCGTTCCATCGCAGCTCGGCCGGAAACGTCACCTGCCTCAACCAGTCGAGCAGCGGAAGTCCGTGGGCGCCGATCATGTCAAACTGCGGCAAGTGCACATGAGCATCAATGAACCCGGGACAGATCAACGCATCGGGCCCCCCCAAGTCACAACTTGTCGGCACTTCACCTTCCACGACTTCGACGATGCGATCGTCTTCGACATGAACCGCCCCCGGAACGATGCCACAGCGACCTGGGCTGACGACCTTCAATAGCTGTCCGGCGATCAACATGGCAACGAAGTACTTACGAGTCGGGCGATGAAGTGCGGCATGATACGGTAAGGCGCACACTCAGAGAACTGCGATCCCGTGGCTAGTAGCGTGGATATCGAGATCGGTACCGCGACTTCCGTGCCTCGGCCCGCATGTGTTACGATCCGCACTAACGGAGCGAGACACATGATGACGCGTGGCCGGCGGCGTGAACCTCCGACTGCACAACCAGGCAGTTTCCGGCCGATTCCGATCGCTCACAGGCCCCCTTCGTCTAGTGGCCCAGGACACTGGATTCTCAGTCCAGAAACGGTAGTTCAAATCTGCCAGGGGGTACTACTTTCTGCCGCGCGAATCGAATCAGCCACGCAACTTGGCGATGCGCCCCGATCGCCGCAAGCTGCGGCTCTGCTCTCGACTTCCGTCACCGTTCCAGGATGTTCATCGAAAACCCGCCTGCCCGATGACTCGAAAGAGCGCCCGAATCGAGCAGTTCCCCTGCCTTGATAGGTGCGTCTTTGAATCGACACTCTGATATTCGGGCAATGCCATGACCGGCGAGCAACTGATCCTACTGCTTCACCTTTTCGTCTGCGTTGCCTACCTGTTGCTCGGACTTCCGCTGGCCCTGGAACGCGTCGCACCAAATCCCTGGTATGGATTTCGTACACCGCTGACGGTTAGCACACTCGCGATTTGGTACCGCGTCAATCGGATCACAGGCTGGTGGATGATCGCGACGGGGCTCATCACCCTGCCCATTGCCTTGGCTTGCTTTGCGATGCAACTTTCCGCTGGCCTGGCTGCAACGATCACCTTGACTCCGATCTGCGCCGGCACACTCGGAATGATCGTGCACGGATTGGTACTTCAACGCAGACTCGCGTCTTCGGTTCGCGAAGATGCCTGAATCACATTTCGAACACGCTATTGATTCAAACGCCACGTCTGTTGCCGTCGCGTCACTTCGAGTCGCCGATCGAATCCTTGCTCGGAAGTCACCTGGAAGACATGCCCCAGGGTCGTGTTGCGGCCGGTGCGCTCACCGGGAGCGATGACTCCCGAGCGAATCCTGGAACCATCCGGCTTTATCCACCAGAGTGTAAGTGGATCAGATCCGTCGTTCTGAAACGTCGCCCTTGGTCGCGATCGCTTGGGTGGAACGTACACCGGTGGCTCTGGCAAACGGGACCATAAATCGCGATGTAATTCGGCGATTCGATCTGAGTTCTCCGAACGGTCCGCAACGTTATCGTTCTCTTGTCCGTCGGTAAGATGATCGTACAACTCCCTTGCGACTATCTCACCGCTTCGCCGATTGATCCATTCGGTATAGCGATAACGGTCGGTCCGCATGGAATATCCCATTAGCGGCTGGCCATCATCTGTCCGTCGAAATTGGCTAAACGCAGCCTGCTTTACCACGCCGCCCGGGTTCGCCAGCAAGGGTTTCAAACTCATGCCCTCCACCTTCGCGGGTATTGGCACGTCGGCGATCTCGCATAGCGTGGGATATAAATCCAACAGCTCGACCAGAGCTTTCGAATCGCGACCGTTGCCCTCCGCACCCGGTACATGAATGATCAGCGGAACACGCGCATCGATTTCATGATTCGTTTGTTTGCACCAACTGTTGTGCTCCCCCAACTTCCAACCGTGGTCGCCCCACAGCACAATCGCGGTTTTGTCGGCGAGACCGAGTCGATCGACCTCGGCGATCAATTGGCCAACGAGAGTGTCGATAAATGTGACCGCAGCGTAGTAGCCGTGCTTGAGCCGCCGCTGCTGCGACTCGGACAGTGAACCCTCATGCGGTGAGGACGTACCGACAAAATCGACGTAGTCCCGAAGCTCATACATCGTGTTCATGGAAAAGTCGGGAGCACCGTCGGGCAATGCGGCGTTTTCGGCAAGGCGTATTTGATCGGGATCGTACATTTCCCAGTATCGTTTGGGCACGACAAATGGCAGGTGAGGACGCACAAAACCTGCCGCCAAAAAGAATGGCTGATCCTGTTTCGCAAGCCGACGCATTGCATCGACCGCCTGCTTGGCAATTGCGCCATCGACATGTTGCTCATCCCGTAGCTCGACTTTCTCTGTCGCTTGAGGACGCAACCGATTGATGGCGTTCTCCGATCGCCCCTCCGCTCTCATCTGAGTTCGGTATTGAGCTAACCTTTGCTTCGCATCGTCCGACCACAATTGACGCGATTCGGGCCAGGCATGTGGTTCGCTCCACGAGTCGTTATCCGGCCAAGGGTTATGGAAAATCTTTCCGAAGGAAGCTGCATAGTAACCGTGCTGTTTCAACTGCTGGGGCAACGTCACTGCATCGGGAACGGTTTGACGAAATCGCGTGACCAAGTCCCAAACGCGAGTCGTATCCGGCCTCAATCCAGTCATCAGACTCACGCGGGATGGGTTGCACACCGCGACTTGGCAATAAGCGCGTTGAAAGACAACACTCCGCGAGGCAAGTCGATCAATCTCCGGCGTCTGAATTATTGACTCTCCGTAACACCCCAGTTCGGGGCGAAGGTCATCCACTGCTATGAAAAGGATATTGAGTCGATCGTCGGTCGTTTCGGCACGAGCCGTTTTGGTTGTGCCAATACCACACCAGGAACTGAATGCTAAAGCCAGGACCAACCGGAACCCGGTTGCGCGAGGACACCTTTGACGTGGAACGTGAGCCATCGAAAGATCCTCAGTAGAGTTCAATTGCAGGTCTCGTCTAACTTACCAGTCTTGGCTTTCCAATGCCTTCGCGGCCGGAACCTGACACATCCAAGGGGAAACGAATGGGATGCGTGCCGCGTTAGCGGTGGGCCGTCAGTCGAAAATGGGCCCGAAGCCGTTCAACCAGAGGCGATAGATCAGACCGATTCGCGTCTGCCACGACATTGACCGTTTCACGCGAGTCGGAACGATGATCATACAACTCGCGATGGAGCAACGCTCGGCTCTCCTTCACCGGCGTCCACCATTCGGTGTACCGCCAGCGTTTCGTTCGAATCGAGTACCCGATCGATTGCCAGTTCTCACGAGGGCCATAGAACGGATGCGGATGTTGGGTATACGCCGCATCTTTCACGGATTGGATAGGGTCCCGCAAAATTGGAATCAGGCTCTTGCCCGCCAACGCCGACGGTAAGTCTTCGTCGATTCCAACCAAGCCGGACAAAGTCGGAAACAGGTCCACCAATTCCACCAACGCATTCGTCTTCCCGCCTCCGCTGGTCGAATCGGTGGGATCACAAATGATCAAAGGGACGCGTGCATCCAGTTCGAAATTCGTCGTCTTTCCCCACAATCCGTGTTCTCCAATGTGGAATCCATGATCGGATGTGAACGCGATGACGGTACGGTCAGACAGGCCATTCTCATCGAGAGCATCCAAAATTTTTCCGACTTGAGCATCCATGAAACTGATCGACGAATAGTAGCCATGTCGGAAGTGCCGAATCTCTTGCTCTGTGAAGGGGCGTTCACGAGGAGTCAATCCGTAGCCCTTGATCTCCCTGGATTCATGCAACGCAATTTGCGGGGCTTCCGCTGGTGGATCGGCCGGATCGGGCATCGCTATTGTGTCTGGATCATACAAGTCCCAATATCGCTTCGGCGCGACGAACGGCAAGTGTGGACGCCAGAACCCGACCGCCAGAAAGAAGGGACGCGACTGAGTCGACCTCGACCGGATTGCCTCTGCCGCTAAATTGCCGATTTTTCCGTCGCGGTACGCCGTGTCGTCAACGTCATGCATTTCGGAAACGGGCGCCTTGTACGGACGCGATGCATTCCCGGAATTGGCGAAAAAGATCGTATCTGCGGCATGCGTGCCGCGAAACAAAACTTCGTCCACGGACCAAGACCTCCTGTCTTGAGTGTCTCCCATGTTGTGAAAAATCTTGCCGACGTCCTGGCAAAAGTAACCATGGTTCTTGAAGTGCTGCGGGAGCGTCACCAAGGCATCGCCATCCGCCACCGTGTCGCGAAAATACTTGCGCAGATCGTCGACTCCGACCGTGTCTGGTCGCAAACCGGTCAGGAACGAGGAACGCGATGGATTGCATACCGCCTGCTGACAGTACGCGTGATTGAAGGTGACCCCTCGAGCGGCGAGCCGGTCCAAGTTGGGCGTCTTCGCGTTGCGGTCTCCGTATGGAGTGATCGCGCAATTCAGATCGTCGGCCACGATCAGCACAACATTGACGGATGCATCACCACCCTCAGCGCACGCGCCGACCAGAGTGACAATCCACAAAACGCAAAACGAACGCCCGAGCGGCAACATGATTGCAGCAGTTCCCTAAAGACGCAGGAGAGGTGAGGCGACACGGCGAAATCAAGACGCGAGCAGTTTAACACAACGGCTCTAGCCGGGTCTCACGAACCCAAAAGATGGAAGTCAGCAGCGTTATCAGACCCGCGGCGGCGACCCAAAACGCCGGCGAGATTGGATCACCCGTTTCTGCAATCAACCAAGTTGAAATCAGCGGAGTGGTTCCGCCTAACAGTCCGAGCGAGGCGTTGTATGCAAAGGCTAGCCCCGTGCATCGAATCGCATTCGGCATCAATTCAACGTTTCCGGCGGCAGCGCCGCCAGACAAAAGACCAATGCCAAGCACAAACCCACACTCACCCAAGAAAATCAGGGCCGGTTCGGCCGTGTGTATCAAGTGAAAGAAGGGCACGGCACCAAACGTTAGCACGGCGCTGCCCGAGATCAACAATGGCTTCCTGCCGAGCTTATCGGAAAGCCACGCCCCAATCGGCAAGACGGCCAACAGCACCAACATGCATCCAGTATTCAGATCCAAGGCGACACGCTCTGGTAGATGATCGACCGTTTGAATGTAGGTGACCGAGTACACAAAGGCAGAGTAAAAGCCGACGCCCAATCCAACATTCAGCAGTGCGACGCGAAGGACGTCCAAGCGATGCTTGCCAAAGGTATCACGAACCGGACGCTCACTTCCCGCTGTCATGACCGGCGCGTGGATACCATGTCGAACCAAATATCCGGTGAATGCGACAACGGCACCCATCAAGAAAGGAATCCGCCAGCCCCATGCATCCAATTGTTCCGTGCTCATCAGATTGGAAATTGCCGCTCCGATCGCCGATCCCAGCAAGATTCCTGCGGTCGCCCCCCAAACGCCCCAAATCGCTGTCCTCGCTCGATGGGTCGGCTTAGCGTGCTCTACCAAGAAGATAAGAGAACTCGTGTATTCGCCGCCAACGGACAACCCCTGCACGATTCTCATGGCCACGATGGCGACGGGCGCTGCGACCCCAATCATCGCGTACGTTGGCAAGAGTCCGATGATCACGGTCGGGATGGCCATGGCCATCACCGAAAGCATCATCGCACGTTGGCGGCCGACCAAATCTCCGATTCGTCCAAAGATCAGGCCTCCCAATGGACGCACCAGAAACCCTGCCGCAAAGGCGCCGAACGCAGCAATGAGCGACACAGACGGATTGTCAGAAGGAAAAAACTGTCGGCCAATCACCGTTGCAAAGTAACCGTAGACCGCAAAGTCGTACCACTCCATCACGTTGCCAATCAGACCCGCAAAGATCACCCGACGCGACGAGGATTGGTGTGAGTCGTTCAACTTCCGTCCCTTTCCGTTTTCTAAGATCGATTTCCATGAGTCCGTCACTTAGACCGAAATGCTCAAATCGAGAACGCGGTAAAGCACCGTCACTCCCGCACTTTGATCTTCCGCGGACTTTTTCGCGATACTCTACGGCGACCACCGAGTGCTCTCAAGCGACGGTTCACGACGTCTGGCTATCGCTTTAGCAGGACGAGTCAATCTTCAATCGGTCGCTACTTATTTTGCTTGACCCGGATACTTGAAATCGGGGTTTCCGATTCCGATCAAACCGACCCCAATGCGGGCACCGGCTGCACCGGACGGTTGACTGGTCAAGTCATCTTTTCCAGCGTGAACCACAAAGGCGCGGCCCAAAACAAAGTGCAGCGCCAAACCCTTCGCAACGAAATCCACTTCAGCGATTCCGTCTTCATTCGCCGTGACATTGCCAAAGTCACCTACATGACTCTTGGCACCCGGCGCCCCATGCTCCCGATGGGTTGGATTGAAATGCCCTCCGGTTGCTTTGCCATCGGGTCCACGTGCGTCGCCATATTGGTGAATGTGAAATCCATGCTCGCCGGGTGTCAGATTGATGACCTTTCCCTTAATCTGCAAATCGTCTCCCCGTTGCGTCAGCCGCAAGGTTCCATAGACCTTATTGCCTTTGGTCCCGCGTACCACTGCGACGCCAAACGATGGCAGTTCTCCATGCGCGTGATCATGTTCGTGCCCCTGATCGTGCGAATTCGCTTGATCTTTCTTGGCATCCTGCGCGTCAACGTTCATGGACACGAGGCCTGTTGCAACGAGGGCGAGGCAGAGGGTGTAGTTACGCATTGGGCTTTCACTCAGGGAGGAAGAATCTTATTGGGAAGGAAACATGATACCCGCTGCGCTTCCAAGCCAACGGCTCACGATCGTGTCACCTTTGGTGGGTCAAGCAAAAGTCGACGAACAGCCCCCAGCACATTCGGGCGACGAGGCCGCGAATTGCGGAAAAACCGCAGCCGGAATCAAAGGGTGACCACGAAGATGGTGCCGAATCACGGATACAAAACCACGTCCGCCAATCCATGAGGCGTTACAATGCACAACACTCAATTTCAGCCATTTTGATGAGGATCGAACGCAATGTCGCCCTGCATGATGCGAACGCTGGCTTGGCTTCCCGTGTGTCTGATCGCGTTCACCCTTTGCACACCTTCCTGGAGTCAAGAGACTCAATCTCCGGTTAGCGTGGACATCGATCATGAACTTGAGATGCTCTCAAGTCGTCGATTTGGCGAACGCCAGCACGCGATCCATCAACTCGCCTCCCTGGGCGCAGATGGAATCGAGCTAGTCGAATCTCAAGCAGGCCGGCGGGATGTGGACTATTCCACTTGCTGCGTCGCAATTCTGGTTCAAATCGGACAGGATGATGAAACCCGCGAAGCTGCGATCGATGCACTCGAACGGTTGGCAAAAGACGACACGTTTCTTTCGTCGAAATTTGCGGCCAAACAGGCGTTCTTGCTGAAAGAGTCGCATCAAGAACGCGCGGTGCGTCTACTAACCGCCGAAGGCGTCCGCATGCATCGCACGACTTCGACGGGCGAAGTGAGATCGGTCAGCGGTATTCAGCACGATCGCCAATGCGCGCTGCTGAAGTATTTCCCTGTGGTTGCGTCAGTCTCAGTCTCTGGGAATGACGTTACCAACCGCGCTTTGCTCGCGATGGCCAAGTCGGAATCGATCGAAAGTGTCACCATCATGCGAACGTCGATTACAAACATCGGCTTGCAGGCACTTGCAGACATTCCAAACTTGACCCGCGTTTCGTTGGCCGGAAAATTCGATTCGACTGGCTTCCAACAACTCAAGAAGATTCCGAAACTCTCTTCGATCGCCGTCTTTGACTCGATCACTGAAGAGCAACTCCAAGTTCTCTGTGATCTCAAACTGCGGACGCTGTACCTGAGCGACATCCCAATGTCAGAAAACGTCCCGAAACTGCTCCGCTCTCTGTCGAACTTGGCCAGTCTTTACGTCACGCTATCCGACGTACAAAACAACGACCTCAGCTGGGTCAAGCATTCGAAGGCAAGATCACTCAGCCTCACCCTGAACCAATCCCCTCGCTTCAATGACGAAGGCCTGCGAGTGCTTGCCGATTCAAAAGTTTCCCGACTCAGCCTTCGTGACACCGGCATTACCGACGCGGGGCTTGCCATCCTAGCCCAGTACCCAGCGTTGTCGTCTCTCTCCATTTCCAACGCGCCGATTACGGACCGCTCGCTGCTGCAACTGACCAAACAAAAGAGTCTGACCTCGCTGACGCTTCGCGAAACCGACGTCACGGAGGAGGGACTGAAGACGCTTCGACAAAAAATGCCTAAGCTTCGCTACACTCGCAACACACCGCGAGCCATCCCAAACCAACCTGCCCCGCCGAAAGCAGCGATTCCCAAAGCGACTCCGAACAAGCCGGCGGAGAAAGACGCAGTCACCGGCGACGATCAATCCGTCAAAGACCCTGCGACAAGCAAGAAGAACGAGACAGAAGAAGTTAAAGCGAAGGGCGATACGAAAGCTGCCGTGGAAGTTCCAGCCGTTCCCACTCCGTCACCCTGACGCATTTCGAAAACAAAAAAAGCCGACTTGAATCATCAAGCCGGCTTTCGGGATTCGCTTCGACGGTAAATTTCTAATGCGAATGATCGAAGGCAGGTTCTTTACCTTCGTAGGCGCGGTACAGGTCAAAGATAGACTTTTCAAGGACCTTCGCTGTCGCAGGGTCCGCCGATTGCTTGCACTTCATTGCAGCAACCATCACGGCGTGTGCGGCGGTCAATTGCTTGACGTAGTTAGGGTTGTCGGTCTTGATTCGCTGTGCCATGAAGTAAGCGGCAATTGTGTTTTGAATTTTGGTGGCATGCTCTTCCTTGGTCACCACCCAACGTCCCATCTGATTGACTGCCTGAGCGTCAACGTTTCCCTCTGACAATTCGTTGATTTGCAATTGGGCTTTCGAGATGGTGTGCTCATCTTCCAGCATCTGCTGGAAACGAAGCTGATCACCGTAGATTCCACACGGAACCTGGCAGTGCGCCATGGCGATCGAGGCAAAGGTACATAAAGCGGCAACGGAAAGAATGGGACGCAGCATAGTTGGATCTCCAAGGTTTCAAAAACGGTGAACGGTGGTCCGGTGCAATCTATCGGAGGGTGCCATCGAGACCTCACGACGAAAACGCGTCGTGGGCCCCACCAGGACACCACAGAATCGTCAAAATTCTATCGCAACGATTTGCCAGCGGTGTCAACCAGCAGTGAGTTCGAGACGTTATTGCCAAAATCAGCATGCCGGTCGAATTTCCAAACCATTTGTTTCGTTTTTGGATCGACCTCGATGAGCAGCGGCTGCCCTGGCCCGGCGTGACAATTGCCGATGACGAGGTTGCCATTGGGCAACACCTCCAGCGTTGTGACCCAAGCGAGACGAGCACCAGCTAGTTCGTCTTGGTCGAGTCTCCAAACGACTTCCTTCCTCGGTGTGACCTCAATGACGGAATGGCCATTCCCGGTCGCGATCAAGGTGTTGCCATTCTTCATACGAAGCGCCGCGAACAAGCGATTCCCGAACGCCTCCAGACCGTGCCCCTTCTTGGCTTCCCGACCGAACATCGGTACTTCATATTCCCAAATCACGGCTCCCGAATCGCGATCGTACTCGCGTACTTTCCCGTCTGCCTCATGGGCAACTAGATAGGATCCAGCCTTTGTCGACCGCACCAAGCGTGTATCGCTGTGCGCGTCGGGATTCTCCAGGACCAGCGGAATCTCTTTAGTGACGTTTCCCTCGCGGTCAATTTCGATGATCCGCCCTCGCCCTGACTCCGCGATCATGGTCGATCCATCGCCGAGACGTTCAAAGGCGTGGACCTCTACTCGCTTGCCGTCGTTACCATTCCGCGTCGCAGAATCGTAGCTCCAAACGACTTTTTTCGTCTCCGGGTCGATTTCAACGACAGCCGTTTTCCCCTGACGAGTCAGGATACGGCCGTCTTCAAGTAGATGAATGTCATGGATTCCTCCCCACGGCATTTCCCAACTGACCACGCCGTCAGCGTCGACAATCGCCAACCTGTCCCCGCCTTGAAGAAGCACGGAATGTTGAGCCGTCGCGGTTAGCGGCAGAGCAACAAGAAACGTCAACGAACAAACGAGCACTCGCAGATTCATCGCAGGCGGACCTATGGCAGGAAGGATTCACAGGCGGACGATACCGCTCAGGGACAGAACGATAATTCATTCCGAGACGAATTGCCATTCTGTCGCCGCTTTCCTCCCCAAAGCATCGTGATCCAGCCAGCGCCAGCTCGAAACTAGCTGCTCGAAGTGACCGTTCCCGAGGGTGACAAGCACTTGGCGATCTGGCGTACCGCCTGCCGCAAACGCTGTTCATTTTCGACAAGCGACATTCGCAAAAATCCCTCACCAGCGGTGCCGAACCCGCTGCCAGGGCTGACAGCAACGTTGCCCTCTTCAAGCAACTTCATCGCGAAATCCATCGTGCTCATTGAGCTACGCCACGGCTCCGGGACTTCCGCCCAGACGAACATTCCGGCCTTGGGAGGTTCAAGGCTCCAACCCAACCGGCGCAAACCACTGACTAAGACGTCGCGTCTTCCCTGATAGATTTCGGATTGCTTCTCAACGGTCGCCTCGGTCTTTCGCAATGCAACGATCGCGGCGATCTGAATCGCCTGAAACATTCCGTAGTCGTAGTAACCCTTGATCGTTCCAAGACCCCGGATCATATCGGCGTTTCCAGCACAGAAGCCGACACGCCAACCCGCCATGTTGTAGCCCTTGCTCATCGTCGTAAATTCAACACCGACGTCCTTTGCACCGGGCGCCGCCAAAAAACTGGGTGGCTGGTACCCGTCGAATGCCACGTCGGCGTAAGCGAAGTCATGGATCACAAGGAACCCATACTTCTTTGCCAAGCGAACGACCTCGATGAAGAAGTCAGGTTCAATCACAGCCGAGGAGGGATTGTGTGGGTAATTGACGATCAGGACTTTCGGCCGAGGCGCCAAATGCTCGCAGGTGTAAGCAACATTACGCAGAAAGCGGTCGGGATCCGCGACGTCCAGCGACACGACGTTGCCCGATGCGAGGATCACGCCATACATATGCACTGGAAAATAGGGGGACGGGATCATGGCCGTATCCCCCGGCCCCATCAGAGCCAGGCACATGTGCGAGAAACCTTCCTTGCTTCCCAGGCATGAGATGATCTCCGTTTCCGGATCAACCCGCACGCCATACTTTCGATGGTACTTGCTGGCAACTTCACGTCGAAGATTCGCGATTCCATTCGACTTGCTGTAGCCGTGATTGCTCTCATCGGCGGCCGCATCTGCCAACTTCTGAATCACGACCGGATCGGGGGGATCCGAGGGATTCCCCATGCCCAAGTCGATCACGTCGTCCCCGGCACGTCGTTTCTGATACAGCGAGTTGTTGATCCGTCCAAACATGTACGGTGGCAAACGATCAACCCGCGCGGCAAAACTCACCTCAAACGGCTCTGGCACCGGATCGGTCGTTGGCATATCGATCGCAGGAGCGTCGATATTAGGCGTGTCGATGTTGAACGAATCACTCATGATGTTGCTGAAATTTCCAGATGACAGGCGGGGCGAGACCGCGAACGCGGGATCCCTATTGTCGATCAGACACCGATCGTAGCCCAGGGGTTACACCCTGCAGGGCCAGACTTTCAGCTCAAACGCAAAAAAGCCCGGCCAAATTGACCGGGCTCGCGTTTTTGCTCGATTTGTTCACGCAGCGGCCGTACTAGGGACGCGTCGCCACCTGCGCCTTGGCGGCAACCTGCAGAAAGGTGTCAATTTCTGCTGACTCCCGCAACTCCTCAAACCGGTCGGCCATCGCCCGATTCAGTTTTGTCTCCGAAAGATCTCGGACCAGCTCTTCGCGAACCGCTTCCGGATCGGTCACCACAGGCTCGGTGAATCCCTGGCAGCGAAGGATCAGATACTTTCCGCCGGTAGCCACGATTCCGCTCAATTCGCCTGGCTTCAATGCAAACGCTTCTTTTTCGATGGCTGGCTGGCCACCGAACTTGCGAACAGGGGGAACCTTTCCTTGATTGCTGGCCGAGACTGGCTCGACGCTGTACTGCTCGGCGAGCTTGCCGAAGAAGTCATCAGTCGGATTGTCACGAGCCATCTCCCAGATCTTCTGAGCACTACGCTGGTCCGAAAGCACAATCGCCAGCACTTCGACGCGTGGCCCGTAAGCCGCCTGATACCCTTCCTGCATGTCCTGATCGGTCAACTGAACTTGCCCTTCAACGAGCTTCTTCAAAGCAACGCTTGGCCAAACCGCATCAGCGATGTAAACCTCTTTGGTTGTTTCACCTGACTCAGTGACTGACTCAATCCAAGCGTCCAGGTCGGCTGCTCCGTTGGAGCGGACGAACCCGTAGCGGACAGCGGCAGCGGAAATCTCGGCGTCGATATCGGCTTGAGTGACTTCAGTCTTGGCCGAGCGAAGTGCTTGGCTGAGCAACATGCGATTGACTTCGCCTTCCAAGACATCATCACCATGTCGCTTGATGCACTCAGCTCCCACAACCGCGATACTGATTTGTTCGCCATTGATGATCGCGGCAACACCTGGATGTTGTTTCGTAAGCTCCACATTCCCGATCACTTTGACAACGCGAGCCTCTTGCTGAAGTCCTGCAAACAACTCAGAAGCGGCACCTCGCATTTTTTCATCACGAATCCGATCCTTGATCTGCTCACCGATCGCTGGCATTGCCTGCGGACTTGGATTCGATGCAGGGATACGGCGTACCGCTTGCAAAAAGATCCACTGATCCCCAAGTTGCATGACAGAGGAGACACCACCGGTTTCCAACGCAAAGGCGGCTTCTTCCAATCGCGAATCACCACTGAAACGACGAATTGGCGGAATCAATCCACCCACGCTTGCGCTTGCCTCGTCCTCGCTATATTTCTTGGCCAAACTCGAGAACATGCCAGGATTGGCCGACGCTTGTTTGTGGACGTCCATGGCTTTGCTTCGATCGGCCACCATGATTAGACGACATTTAACCGCCTCGCCAAACTGAGCGATGAACGCTTTGTTGTATTCTTGGTCGGTGACTTCGACCTTGTCCGCAACGAGTCGACGAAGGGCCAACATCGGCCATACGATTTCGCGGCTGTACTGACCCGGGGAAATATTTCTCTCTTCCTGCAACAACTGCAAGTAGCTCTCAAGCGACAATCCAAACTTGGATGCGAGACGGCGAATTTCTTCACTGACCTCTTGCTTGGTGACCTCAACCCCCTGGTGCGTGCACTCTTGCAGGATCAAATGACGATTGACCATGTTGTCCAGCACGTCACCGCCGTAGCGTTTGACCGCTTCGTCCGAGAGCGTCTTTCGCGTGATGGGATCAGCGTTGACGACTGCGACGACGTTATTCGCTTCTTGGGCGTGGCTAACTTTCAGTGGGGTCGCAACCACCACGAACAGAACAGCGGGTAGCCAAAGTCTCAGCGACTTCATCCAGGGTCGATAGCGGGCTAGTTGTAGGGGCATCACGGTCACTCCTTTGAACCGGTTTGGGTCATTCGCCGTCGGTGATGGGTCCAATGAGACACTGTGGGCCGACGATTACCGCGGACGTTAAAGAATCCGTCGTTTTGACTCAAGATGAATGCCTCAAATGCCGAGGGCCATTTGCTAGCAGTCGAAAACCCGCGTAATAAGCTCGCTATCTCCCACGCCGAGCATTCGTCGGCTCGATCTTGGATGAGGCGTAAAGATTCGACCAATCGAAGAGCCCCTTTGGCTCCAGATGGTTCAAAGGTTTGTAAATGCTTCTGCCTCCGACGTGCTCGTGATAGTGGTCGAAAGATGCCTCAGAAGCACAAGCTGTTGGCATTACTGCACTTAGAGAAACTCGCCAACGATTTCAAACGTCTTTGGCACGGCTCGTGCTTTAAAACACTCTCAACGCAAGTCGAGTCGGCTTGCGAGTCATCTTGACCTCAAAGGATTCCAGGCAAAGGAGAAGCCATGTTAGTTTTGACACGAAAAGCAGACGAACAAATCTTGATCGGCGACGACATCAAAATCACGCTGGTACGTGTTCGTGGAAACAGTGTCCGTGTCGGCATCGAAGCCCCACGCGAAATTCGGGTCGTGCGAGGTGAGTTGGAAAAGCGAGATTCGGAGCCCAGCGATGAGCTCGAGCCAGTCGAACGCGAGGAAGTGTTCGCACATCCGGAATCGCAAATCCGTCGGCGTGCTCAACGTCAACCCACCAACCGGTTGACCAACGTCACGGCTAAATCAGAAGAAACCAATGCCCCTGAGCGACAGATTTTCGTCGGACGCATTCGTGGTGACGAGAAGCCACAGCTCGAGCGTGCTCCACTCGCTCGCTTCGTATCGGCAACTTGATCGCTAGCGATCAATGACGACCGGTACAAGGTTACTGCTATTCTTCTCTTCCGGCCGAGCCAATAAGTCTTCTCGCGTAGCAACTCGGTCATCGGAGTCAATCTCATGCAGATGCTCCAATAAGATTCGTCGGACCTCGAAGATCGTCTTACCAATCATGTGGATCGTGGTATGTGGTGCATCCACCACAAGCTCGCTGTCCACGTCATTCATGGTCGCGCTTGCAAACTCGACCACGCCGTCACCTCGACGGCCGGTAAACGAGCTATCGAGCACACCAATGATATTGTGATACCTGACCCCCGGTGACCGTTTCGCCCGCATCATCACGGGAAAAATAGGTGACTCTGGGGCCAAGGAGTCAATCGCGTTGGCGACCGTCAACAATTGTGTGTGCTTGAAGAGCCTTGGATTCTCCGATGCGAGCCGATTGCCTGTGCTAATCGCCATCGTCGGAAGCTTGATGAATTTACGGGCCAACCAACGGGTGTAGTCGTTGGCGAATTCGCTACCCCGATGGGGCGTCCCAATCGTGACCACACGCCGCACCGATTGATTCGGCCGAAAGAACAAGGTGCTGACAAGTTTGTTTCGATCCTCTTCCGGTCCGCGCATTTGAGCCAGCGCTTGTTCTGCACTGTCAGCTGGCGTATCGCTGACGATCTTCCAAAATTCGTCGCCGCTATCAATCGTTTGCATCCGGCTGACCAATCCACCCATGCTGTGTCCCACCAGCACCATTTCGTCCATTGGGCGATCACGGCGCGCAGGGTCGAACGCATCCCGCATCGCGGCGAGGTCCGTCCGTAGTTGCGTGGCGCTGATCCAAAAAGGCTGACCGGACGGGTAGAGGTAGAACCAGAACTGATACCGCTCGCGAATCTCGGGAAAACTCCGCAGATCGTTGAACATATCCATCCAAGTCATTGGACTGGACCATAGTCCATGCACCATCAATACCGGAATTCGGTTCGGATCGTAGGGCTCTAGCATGTAGAGCCCTCGTTTCTTTTGAAGGTCGTTCGGATTCAGCAATCCCTCGGTTGCTTTGTTTCGCGTTCGAAACTCAGGACTGTCGAGGAAGAAGGCGAGCGGTGTCGTCAGATCGGTTTCTAAAGGGACCCACTTGTTGGCAAGTTGGATTTGGTTGGCCGTCAGCGGATCAAAGAACTCCAGGACACACGTGTTTGCCTCGCCTGCGCGTGCGCCATCGCTCGGAGTCACGCAACGCATCAACGCGGTGACGGCGTAGCTGAGCCCTTTCGCATAGTATTTTTCCTTCGAATTCGCGTCCTGCGGCGGTTTACGGACGGCGATCAGCGGCACTCCCAACCCGAAGGTCGTGTGCCGATTGCGAAGCGTCTCAATTTCGTAGTCACTCACGAATTCGTAGTGATCGAATTCGTCGGGGTTCCATTGCCCCCGCATCTCCGTTCGAACCACGAAGTTTCGATTCGGCGTATTGATTTGGTACGTCTGCCCCGGAGCGATTTTGTTATCGCTGCAGAGGAGCCGAAGCGTATCTTCGAGCGACTCGTTGTAGAGGTCGCAAACGGCCCTGAACTGCGGGTCGTACTCATTGCGTGCGGTATCGAGATCTTCACTGAACAAATAGTCGTAGCTGTTTGTTAGCGCGATCCCGAAGTGATTCAACGCATCGCTTCCACGACCCTCACGTTCCGCAATCTTTCCCTCCACATAGGACAACTCACTCAACGCGTAAATCAAATCGGCGTCGGGATGTTCATTGACGCGTTTACGGATGTGGGCGAAGCACTTAACGGAATCCTGGTGATAGCGGTCTTCCAGGTCGAAGCGACGCAGAGTGTTGCGTGTCCGCTCACTGATCTCGGGCCCCTTTTTGCCAACCAGCTGCAAGCTGTTAGCAAGCGCGTTTTCCCTCACCGAACGGTCAGAGAGGTAGCTCGTGGTCGTGCATCCATTCACGCACAGCAGCGTAACCATCACGAATAACGCCGACTGTGCGACAGAAATCACGCGTCCGACACGTCGTGACTCACCGCGCACACCTTCCTCCGTCGTTTCCCAGGAGGAGAGAAACTTCGGGCGGTCACCGATCGAATTAACCGTTGTTCCAGCCATATCTCGGTCAAAGGACACGAGAGCCTTCAGAATCGATGGAATCGGAGGCTCCTTCTGACGAGTGACGACGTTTGCGGTCACGCGTAAAGGTGGGACGTTAGGGAGCGTGCGCAGTCCCTGTCAACGTTATCTTCTACGAAACGGCCCACATCCCGGTCAGAATCGTTGTCCTGCAACTGGACAATGCCTATCGTTCCCATGACGCCACGACACAACGCTGTCGTATCTCGCGCCGGGACGCGCATCGGTCATGAGTGAAACAAATGTGTGAAACTCGTGCGGTTGATTCGGTGACTTTGCGAATGAGTTTTCTCGTTCCCAACCGGATGAATCATCGGAACAATCGTGCCCACTGAAATGCCGCCGTTCGGTCTTTGCAGGTCACGCATTCTTTTCCGGCTTACCGTCACATTGGTTTTTTGACCAGGCACCTTTTGTGACCTATATTCGCATGGCCGAGTGTTCTGAGCATCATTGCACGGCCGTGAAACAGAAGCCTGATGCAAGGCATCTGTGACTCCCCTCCCCACTGATGCTTGTCGGATATTCGCGCATGGATTTCATCGTACGAGTCATCACTCGATCGATCACGCAACCTTTGGCGGTCGCTCTCCTCTGCTCATCTCTTCCCCTCCTGGTCGGTGATGTTTCGGCTCAGGAAGTGAGTGAAGTGGTCCCAATCACGATCGATGCCGAAACGGCCGCGATCGAAAAAGGCTACGAGCTTGAGAAGGCTCATGCCTGGAGCGATGCGGTTCGTCATTACGAAGACGAGTCGCGCAAGTTTCCCAACAGCGCACGTCTGTACCAACGGCTGGTCATCAGTCGTCTTCACTACGATGTGAATCGCCGATACCAAGACGAGAGCTACCTCGCCTCGGTGCGTGAACTGAGCACGAACCAAGCACTCGATCTCTACTCCGAAATCCTTGCCAATCTGAACACTCACTACGTCGACGACGTCGATTGGGACCGTGTGATGATTCACGGTACGGCAGCCCTGGAAGTTGCATTGACGGAGGAAAAGTTCGTCAACCGAATGCTTGCAAACACTTCCCCCGAGCGTATCGAGCAATTCCGGCAATCGATTCACCACAAAACCAAAGCCCGCAGCACCGCCACGCGATTCGACCTTCGTGGGACAGTTGCCTACGTCTCGGAACTTGCACGCGTCGAGCTTGGTTTGTCGGGAACGGCGACCGCTCTCGAGTTCCTGAGCGGAACAGTCTCCACACTCGATCCCTACACTCGGTTGCTGTCTCCCAACCAGTTGGATGAAATGTTTTCCAACATTGAGGGCAACTTCGTCGGCCTGGGAATCGAACTGAAGACAGATGAGGACTGCCTCAAGATTCTTTCGGTCATTCCGAAAGGCCCCGCAGAAGAATCGGGGATCTTGGCCGGCGAACGGATCGTTCGCGTTGAAGCAGCTCGCACAGACCAGGTCGACCCTGACTACGTCGCTGATCTGCTTCGCGGGATGGAACACACTTACGTGTCCTTAACGGTGGTCGATGTGAACAATCAGCCTCGCGAGATGCGTGTCCAGCGTCGCCGTGTCGAAGTGCCCTGTGTTGAAAACATCCACTTTGTGGATGTCGAGAACCGTGTCGGCTACCTGCGATTGACGAACTTTCAAAAGACCACCACGCGGGACATCGAGCGTGCACTCTGGGACTTGCATCGACAAGGCATGCGATCGTTGGTGATCGATGTCCGCGGCAATCCCGGTGGCCTGCTCTCGGCTGCAGTCGAAGTCGCAGATCGATTCATCAAAGATGGCCGTATCGTTACGACCCGGGGCCGAAACGTTCGAGAGAACTTTGACTACATGGCTCATCGTGCGAACACCTGGAATGTTCCGCTGGCCGTTCTTGTCGATCGAGACAGCGCAAGTGCTAGTGAGATATTTGCGGGTGCGATCGCCGACAGCAAGCGTGGAGCGATCATTGGCGAGACGAGCTACGGAAAAGGGAGCGTGCAGGGAATCTTCCGCATGCAAACGGCCAAGTTCGGTCTCTGCCTGACGACCGCGAAGTTCTATTCACCGAGTGGTCGAGCCATCAGCCGCAACGGGGTCGTCCCCACCATTGAAGTTGAGCCGACCTACATCGCTGCTCGACCCAATGACAGCGGCGAAATGACGATCGACACGGACGACTCGGTGCTACAACGTGCCGTCACTCACTTCCGCGTTCCGTCGCCCAACGATCGCAACATCGCCGATCGAAGCATGCTAAGCAAACGCCCGTAAGACGGATTCGCATTCGGTTGATCCAACCGCGATCGCAGTGTTACCGAGGTAACAGCTCGCCATGGGATCCCACCGGCAGCGAAGATGTTGCCAACACAATTCAGGTGTCTGGTCCGCGACGCACAGACGGTCTCTTTCCCATCAAGCCGGAGCCTCTCTCCGCAATGCACTCTTCGACGATTCCCAAAGATTCCGCGAGTGCAGATGATTCCGCAATTGCAGATGATTCCAAGTTGAATGGAAACGCATCTGGCACAGGACGATTCCAATCGATCCGTTGAGCCTCTAGCGCACCGAGAACCACCGTTTCGGCGATTGTTCGTGGGACACCGGAGACAGCTCGGCTTTTAGCAGATGCTTCCACTCCCTTCTCAAGATTCTGTGCTTCTGGCGACGAACCGCGAGAGAGAAACTCAATCTCTCGTTGATCTTTGGTGACTTGCGGTTTGTGCGGCGTGACAGAAGAGGTCAGAATTAGGGTCATTGCCTTTTCACCCTCGTTGCCCCACGCCGACCATGCGCATTCTTGCCGCCGTTCTCATCCTGCTCGCAACGTTCAATCTTCCTTTGTTCGCGCGTGAATGGGTTGATTCCTCGGGAACCTATCGAATCGAAGCTGAACTGGTGGCGATTCGCGAGGATCGCGTGATTCTCAAGAAGCCGGACGGGTCCGTCGTGGCAATCCCAAGATCGCGTCTCAGCGGTCCCGATCAAGCGTTCTTGGAATCCTTGCCGAAAGCGGGCACGAAC
>JBPCVD010000180.1:0-3925 GCA_051010815.1 Rubripirellula sp. | reverse complement strand
GGCATGCGGAGTCCGACGTCAGCGTCTTTTCCAATGCACGGAACATGTCTCCCGAGGACAAAGAAACGTTGAGGGATTGGGTCGAGGCAGGCATGCCATACGGCAACGCGAAAGATCAGCCACCCGCACAATCCTATGTGGACGGTTGGCGTTTACCCGAGAAACCCGATTTGGTCGTCAAGCTTTATGACCAGGAACTCTCCGCAGAACAAGCGTTCACGTTTCCCGAATGCTTTCACATTCCCGCACATGGCGAGGTCGACTACCAGTACTTCGTCGTCGACCCCCAATTCACTGAAGACACATGGATCCGTGCGGCTCAGGTCCGCCCGGGGAACACCGCCGTCGTTCACCACTGCATCGTGTTCACGCGACCACCCGACGGTACCGACTTCCGCAACATCGGCTTCTTGGCTGCGTACGTTCCGGGACAGTCCCAGGGTGCATTGCCAGAAGGCTATGCACAAAAAGTGCCCGCGGGTTCTCTGCTCGTCTTCCAAATGCATTACACGCCAACGGGTAAACCTGAGACCGATAACACATCTCTCGGCTTGCTGTTCGCAGATCGGAAAGAGGTAACCCATGAGGTAGCTGTCTATGGCGGTATCAATCATGAATTTGAGATTGAGCCCGGCGCGCTCAAGACAGTCGAGGGCACGGTCGACGGCTACCCAAGGAACGGGCTCTTGCTTTCAGTCACGCCACACATGCACCTGCGTGGTAAGTCGTACTCCTTTGAACTGCAGTACGACGATCGAAGCGCCCAACTGCTCAATGTGCCAGCCTACGATTTCAACTGGCAACACAACTATGAGCTTGCCGCCCCGCTTCCGCTTCGAAACGTGCGGCAGATGAAGTTCAAAGCGACCTTTGATAATTCAGCTGACAATCCCTTCAATCCAAATCCTAATGACTACGTTTTCTGGGGCGATCAGACCTGGCAGGAGATGGCCGTCACATTCGTCACCGTCGCCGAACCGCTTTCGAAGTCTCAAGGCAAAGGAGCGACCGCTGACCAGTTGGGAGACTCAAAAGCCAAGGTCGAGGGCAACGCGCGTCGGCGAGAAGCGGCAAAACAACGCGAGGCCGAAATCGATGACAAGGCGACTCAGTACGCTGACAAGTACATGGAACGCCTCGATTCGAATCAGGATGGATACGTCAGCGAGCGAGAAATGCCCAATGCCGTGCGTGTTCGAGGACACTGGTCGCTCGACAGCAACCAGGACTGGCAACTGAGTCACGACGAAATCAAGGCCGAAGCCGTTTGGCGTTTTCGGCGGAAAACGGCTAAGTAGCAACACGGACTGTCGATTTGAGTCGATTCGGAATTCTGGCTGATTGGATCGTGGACCACCGTTGGTTCACTTTTGTGCTGCTTGTCGTATGGACAGTTGTAATGGCGATCGGCCATTACGACCCGCACTTACTGTTGCCTGAGCCTCGGACTCAGGCTCAACAGTCAAATCGGGATGAAGGCTTCGAGACGCTTCCCACCGTCAGCACAGTAAGCGTTGCTTCCGGCGACGTCATCGTCGTTGCTCGTTCCGATGACTTCTTCACTCCCGACGGTGCCGAGGCGATTCGTGAGGTCGTAGCGGCCATCGAATCGCTCGATAGCGTCGAGAGTGTCTTTTGGATGGAACAGGCTCCACCACTGAATATATTCAGCCTGCCCCAGCCAATCCTTCCTCAACGCAACGCCTCCGGAGCGAGATTCGAGGCCGCCAAAGAACGAGCGTTGCAACACCCGTTGGTCGGTGGCCAGCTACTTGCACCGGATGCAAAAACGCTGTTGCTGATGGTGCAAATCGACTGGCTCTATGTCTTGGAGGACAGCGACTGTACCGACCTGCTAAGAGACACGGCCGCTGCCACCGCCGCGCGTTTCCCCTCGGTCAAGATGAAGTTTCAGGTGACGGGCGATGTCCCCATTCGCGTCAGCCGCGCCGCCAGCTACCGGGCGAATGAACTGAAATATCAAGCGATTGGGTATTCCATTGCCCTGTTGATTGCTTTCGTTTTGTTCCGTGGTCTCTCATCCGTGTTGATCGTCGCACTGGCTCCCGCGTTTGGTGTGTTTTGGACACTGGGACTGTTGCACTATCTGGGATTTGACAAGAACCCGTTCAACGCGGTCATCGTTCCCGTGCTGCTGTGCATGGTGGGCTTTACGGACGGCGTCCACATGATGGTCCAAATCCGCCGTCACCGCGCCGCCGGCATGTCGGCGCCCGATGCAGCGAGGCGATCGATTCGCGAAGTCGGTCTCGCTTGCTGGTTAACATCACTGACGACAGCGATCGGGTTTGGCTCCCTTGTTCTCGCCCAGCATGAAGTCGTTCGAGAGTTTGGATATTGTTGCGTCATCGGAGTGCTGATGACCTTCGTATCCGTGGTCACCGTCATTCCGCTGGCCTGTTCGAGCCCCTTGGGACGCAACGTCCACTCAGGCTATGGGGCAAACTTGATCGATAAAAATCTTGGTCGTGTGGCAGGACTCATCGATTTTGTCCTCGACCACTCGCGAGTACTGAGCGTGGTCGCGATCGTCCTCACCCTGCTGTTGGCAATCACAACACTCCAACTGCGACCGGATGAACGAATCACGAGCAATCTCGCGGCAAATAGCGAACCAGTGCAAGCGATCCAACACATCGACAAGGCCTTTGGGGGGATGGAAACTGCGGCAGTCGAAGTGACCTGGGACAGGAACATCGGGTCCAGCAGTGGTGAGATCGCAACCGTCGTCAGAGAAGTCGATGACGTGTTGCGTTCGGAACCGCTGATCGGTCACCCGCTGTCGATTCGCAACTTCATTGACGCTTTGCCGGGCGAGGGGGACGTGTCGACGCGGATGTCGATGCTTGAGTTGTTACCTCCACCACTCAAACGAGCCTACTTCACGCCTGAACGGCGTGAAACAAGCGTCGACTTTCGACTTCAAGACATTGGCATCGCCAGTTACGGTCCCGTCTTCGAACGCATCCGAACGCAACTCGATGCGATCCGCCAGAAACATCCGAGCTTCAATCTCAATCTCGTTGGCCGTGCGGTTGGGCGATGGGAGAATCTGTACCAAATCGTGGTCGATTTGGCATTCAGCTTGGGAACGGCAAGTCTCATCATCTTTGCTGTCCTGACGCTTGTTTATCGTTCGCTTCGACTGGGACTGATCTCTGTCGTCCCCAACATTTTCCCGCTGGCCGCCACCGGCTTCTTGCTCTGGGTCTCTGGACAACATCTTGAAATCGTCAGTGTTTGCGCGTTCACCGTTTGCTTGGGAATTGCGGTCGATGACACCATCCATTTTCTCACTCGCTACAGCGAAGAAATGCGAGTCAGTTCCGATCGACGCGAGGCCATTCGACGCGCGTTCATCGGCGTCGGTACTGCGCTGATCATGACCACAATCGTGCTGATCATCGGATTCAGCACCGCGCTGTTGAGCGATGCCCGAGATCACCGTATCTTTGCAATGATGGGAATTCTAACCATCGGAAGCGCGTTATTCGGTGACCTCGTCTTCCTGCCTGCGTTACTGTTGAGATTCGCGGGGAAAGACAAGGTTGAGATCTCCACATCCGCAGGCGAGCAAGATGGCTGATCAAGAAACCACGGACGATTCCACCGAGTGGGTCGACGCACTGAATGAATACTCGACGCGATTCAATCCTGATTGGATCGCCATGCGACGCCACCTGCACCAGCACCCAGAACTTTCTGACGCGGAGTACATGACGACGGAGTTCTTGTCTTCAGCTCTGGGAAAGATGGGACTTCCCACCCACATACCGGGTGAAGGTCGTGGGGTCACTGCGGATTTGGTGTCATCGGCGAAACTAGCCGATGGACCTCGAATCGCAATCCGAGGTGACATTGATGCGTTGCCGATTGATGATGCAAAAGCGGTGGACTATCGCAG
>JBPCVD010000179.1:0-5395 GCA_051010815.1 Rubripirellula sp. | reverse complement strand
GTGTTTGGCTGTCCTCCCGGCCTGCGTGTCCAACGCGAATACGTCCAACAATTCTTGGATCGTCGTCGCCCCGGCGGGAATCGGCATGGCACGCCGCGAAATGAGAAAGACAAGGTCATGTTCCTCTCTGGCCTGTACCGTGAGGACCACGACCAACTGCTCGGCGGCGCCAAGCTGACGGTCCAAGTCGAGGAAAATTCGTTCGAGACCGAAGGCTATGAAGACGGCTTCACGACGGGCGAACCGATCGCTGCGATCGTGTTGTCCACTTCCAAGAAGTCGGGCGACTACACGCAGTTTTCCGGCCCCACCGGTGAGGTGCGGCCCGGACATACCGATCTGGTCAAGTTTCACAAGTCAGCCGGCTTCGTCGACGTCCGCGGCGGTGGACGATCGAGTTACCGATCGACCATCAGTGATGTGATCGGTGGTTCGATTGCACGACTCTGTTTGGAAGAAAAGTTTGGGACCATCATTCTGTCCTCGATCTCTCAAGTGGGGCCACTCAAGGCGAAGGTCTCGCTGGCATCACATTTTGAACAGCTGATCATGGCATCGGGATCGCAGCAGGTTCCTGCCGACGCGATCCTGTCTGCCAAGGATCAAATGGAGCAGTCCGAGATTTACACGCTGGACAGTGAATTCGCGGATCAAGCCGCGGAGCTGATCAAATCGACGCGAAAGGAGGGGGACTCGCTGGGCGCGGCGGTCGAGGTCGTCGCCCTGAACGTCCCACCACTGCTGGGCGACCCACTCTATCAAAGTTTGAAAGCGCGTTTGATGGGAACGCTCGGAGGCCTGAACGCCGTTCAATCTTGCGAAGTTGGTGCCGGAGTCCAAGTCATCGAGCGCCGGGGCAGCGACAACAACGACCCGATTCGCAGCTCCGGCTACTCAGCCAATTCGCACGGCGGTTTGCTGGGCGGAATCACCACCGGGATGCCGTTGGTTTGCCGCGTCGGATTCAAGCCGACGTCCACCATCAACAAGGCTCAACAGTCCGTGAGAAAGAACCTTCGCGAAATCGATTTTGAGTTGGCCAAGGGTCGGCACGATCCCTGCGTCGGCGTGCGGGCCGGAGTCACGCTGGAATCACGAGTTGCAATCGAGCTGATGAATGCTGCCTTGTCGCATCAGGCCCAACAACTCAGCGGAGATTTACCTAAGCTGTTCTGATCCGTCGCCGGGAGCGTCCCGCGAATGCTCAGCGATCGGCACACAGCGACACGACATCGATTCACGAACCAACCAACGTCACCGGTGATGAGCTCTCGGTGACTGAAATCGTCGGTCGCTGCTAATTGTCCAATGCATCAAGCCCGAGGCGCTCGATGTCGAAGACTTTGGCCAGCCGTCTTGCATGACGGTCCTGAGGGACATAACGAGCCTTCAAGAAGGCTTCAATGATCTCAAAGGCGAGCTCGGACCCGATGATTCGGCCTCCGATGCACAACACATTCATGTCGTCGTGCTCCACTCCTTGGTGAGCGGAATACGTGTCATGACAAATCGCAGCACGAATGCCGGGGATTTTGTTGGCTGCCACGCTCACGCCAACGCCGCTGCCGCACACAACGATTCCTCGATCCGCTCGACCCTCGATCATTTCCTTTGCGACCGCGATCGCAAAATCTGGATAGTCGCAACTCGCATCGCTGTCCGTGCCACAATCCGTCAGCGAGGTCAGCATCGGCGCATATCGCTGTGCGACGGCCTGCTTGAGCGGGAACCCAGCATGGTCGCCACCGAGTGCGACACGAAGCGAGAAAGAATCGGACATTTGAAGTATGGCAGAGGGGGTAGATCGGTTGACGGTCGGACGGCATTGTTACCGCTGCGGCGGCACTCTGCCCACTAGGGGAAGGCTGGAAACTCGCCCATCACGATAAAACGAACGGCCATGCCATATGCTTCCGATGTGCCGTCGTAAACCATTCTCCTCACCTCGCGACCCGATTTACGACTTTCGTTGACTCTCAAACGGTGTACGAACGATGGCATTCCTAACGGCCCAGTGGCGCGATCTGTTGATGATCAACTGGAAGATCCCTGAGCAGCGAATCGCGTCTTGGGTTCCGAAGGGTTGCGACGTCGACACCTTTCAGGGCAACACCTATGCGTCGTTGGTCGCGTTTCAGTTTCGCAATACCAGAGTGCTCGGTGTGCCCGTTCCCGGTCATCGCAATTTCGAAGAGGTCAATCTGAGGCTCTATGTCAAACGAGAAACGGCAGAGGAGACCCGAAGAGGCGTCGTGTTCGTTCGCGAGATCGTTCCACGCCGATTGATCGCTTGGGTGGCACGAACGCTGTATCAAGAACCCTACGTCGCGATGCCGATGTCACATCGCCGTCACGTCACCCAAGACGGACGTCTCGAACTCTCCTACCAGTGGGGGAATCACCAGGTCGACGCAACAGCGGGCTCCGAGGTCCGAGAACTCGTTGATGGAAGCGAGCCCCAATTCATTGCAGAGCACTACCGGGGATACACCCAGTTACGTTCTCGCCGGGGGTCGACCACGACACGCGAGTACCGGGTCAGTCACCCCAGTTGGCGGTGGCGCTCGGTGGAAAACCTGAACCTGCATGTCGACATGGGTGCCCTCTATGGCGACGAATGGTCGGACCTAGGTCAAGAGAGTCCCACCAGTGTTTTTGTTGCCGAGGGCTCGGACGTGGAAGTCGATCCCTGGTCCAAGATGTGAAGGATCCAGCCCGCAAGAGTTTGGGCAATCGATCGGTGCCGCGCGTCAGCGATCACGTTCTAATCTCAACCTCCAAACTCGAATCCGTTTTGACCAGCTCAGATACATTCTTGGTGGGTCAGAAACGCCTCATTCCGCATTGCCACGGAACACGCGATGGCGAGCCCTGGGCGAGCGGGAAACCCTTCGCCAATTGCCGTGAAACAGTGGGGTTAGCTGTTGTGGCTTAAATTCGCCTTTGATACGTTACCGGGCTACGCGCACAGCACTGGGTTGTGCGAAGGCGACCAATTCATCCTCTAACCCCCCGAGACGTCGAGCGACTGGGTCGTCAGTCATGCTCCGCTCACCTCTGGAAAAGACACATGGTTAATCGAAACCTAATTCGCAACCTGGACGATGATGACATCGTCAACGAGCTGGCCGTTCTGGCCCCCGAAGAAGAAGCCGATGAATGGCTGATGGAATGGCTGGAACAGGACCAGCAGGACTACGCCCAAGGCGAAATCGTCGACGGCCGAATCGTCGAAGTGAACGACGAGTGGGCTCTGATCGACGTCGGATTTAAGAGTGAAGGCACCGTCAGCCTGAATGAATGGGGCCCTGAAGAGGAAAAGCCCAAGGTTGGCGACACCGTCAAAGTCCTCATTGAGGAGATGGAAGACGAACTGGGGGCCGCAGACGACCCCTACGGAATGATCTCGCTGAGTAAGAACAAAGCGGAAAAGATCATCGAATGGGAAAAGATCATCGGGGAGATCAGCGAGGGCCAAGTGGTCACCGGCACGGTCATCCGAAAGATCAAGGGCGGTTTGCTTGTCGATATCGGCGTGAATGTGTTCCTTCCCGGCAGCCAAGTCGACATTCGTCGTCCCGGCGACATCGGCGATTTCATCGGCCGCGTGATCCAGGCCGAGGTTCTGAAAATCGACGATACGCGTCGAAATATCGTGATCAGCCGTCGTTCGCTCATCGAGCGTCAACGTGAGGAAGATCGAGCCTACCTGATGAAGGAGCTCGAGGTTGGCCAGATCCGCAAGGGTATCGTCAAGAACATCGCCGATTTCGGTGCCTTCGTTGACCTGGGCGGAATCGACGGTCTGCTTCACATCACCGACATGGCGTGGGAGCGAATTGGTCACCCAACGGAAATGGTTTCGATCGATCAAGAAATCGAAGTCAAAGTTCTGCATATCGATCGCGAGAAGCAAAAAATTGCTCTCGGTTTGAAGCAGAAAGACCGCAATCCATGGGAAAACATCGAGACGAAGTACCCGGTCGGAACCGATCACAAGGGCGAAGTCGTCAACGTGATGAGCTATGGTGCGTTCGTCAAACTCGAGCCTGGCATCGAGGGTTTGGTCCATATCAGCGAAATGAGCTGGACCAAACGCGTCAATCACCCCAGCGAGCTGGTCAACATCGGCGACGAGATCGACGTCAAGATTCTTGGTGTCGACCCCGAAGGCCAACAGCTTTCCTTGGGCATGAAGCAGACGCAGAAGAATCCTTGGGACGAGGTAATCGAGCGTTATCCCGAAGGTCAGGATGTCACCGGCAAGGTGCGAAACCTCACCAATTACGGTGCTTTCATCGAGTTGGAAGAGGGAATCGACGGCTTGTTGCACGTCAGCGACATGTCCTGGACCCGCAAGATTGGCCACCCCAGCGAGTTGCTGGAGAAGGGTCAAGAAATCAAGTGCCGTGTGCTCAGCGTCGACGAGTCACGTCGTCGTATTGCCCTCGGCCTCAAGCAGCTCGATAACGATCCATGGGATGGCGACATTCCGGACAAGTATCAGCCGGGCCAATTGGTCAAAGGAACCGTCACCAAGATCACCAATTTCGGTGTCTTCATCGGTCTCGAGGACGGCTTGGAAGGCTTGCTTCATATCAGCGAACTTGCTGAGCATAAGGTCGAGGATCCCGAAGAAGTCGTCAAAGTCGGTCAGGAGCTGGAAGTCAAAGTGCTTCGAGTCGATACCGACGAGCGAAAGATCGGCCTGTCGCTCAAGCGAGTCGATTGGGGCGAGGAGCAGGAGCGTGCTGCGGCCGAAGCGGAAGCTGCCGAAGGCGGAAGCATGCCAAGCGTCGAGGACGGCGACCTGAAAGGCGGCCTCGGAAGCGGCGAAGGCCCGCTGATCCCGACGAGCGAGTAATCAATCGCGATTTCGATCGAACGAGTAAGGCCAGCCCATCGGGCTGGCCTTTTTTCGTTTTCGCCCCTTCTTAATTGGCGGCCAAATGAAGTGTGGACCCCAAAAACACCTGAATCCAGGCGATTTCGGGTGATTGAACTGCCGCATACGGAAACGACGCGAGATCTCCGAGAAGACACGGCGGCAGGCTCGGCAGACCCAAAAGATGTGGCAAGCCCAGAATGCGAAAGCCTCCGCTGCGGGGGCAAGCCCCGGGCCAAACCTACGTCCAGGTGACCGTCAGCCTTTCAAGTGAGATCTCGGACAGTCGGTTGCAGCAGGATGGGCTTACCCTTAGATCGGCATCCGATAAGAAGAGCAGCCCGTCCCGGCACGCGTGATTGACCGGGAAGTTTGGCGGCTCACCGAGTTCTCCAAAGGTGACTGGCACGCCACCGTGCGAAGGCTTTCCACCCTGTTCGACAGCCTCGAACCAAAGGCTGGTACGAAAATCTATGGCGCACAAAAAAGCCCTCTCCCGAACCGGGAGAG
>JBPCVD010000178.1:0-13770 GCA_051010815.1 Rubripirellula sp. | reverse complement strand
TGGCCCTGTGAATTTTGACGACTAGCGTGAGGCTGGCTTTGATGTCGATTCGCAAGGCGGGCCGGGGTGGAGCACCAAACCAACAAACCGCGTCAGCCCGTCAGGACTCACGCGGTTTGCGTAGCTTCGATTTCTCGCCTGGCGTCTCGCCTAGCCTTGGATGTGTCCGGTCGCGGCTTCTGCTTGCTTTGCAGCTGGCTGAACGGGCGCGGTGCCCCCTGGGTTGAACTGATTTCGCAGGATCTTCCAGTGGCCCGGCGGCTTTTCAGGAATGAAGTTGCCGAGGAATTTCGAGAATCCGGCCGTGATTGCGTTTCGCTTGACGTCCGAGAATTCGTAGTGGTCCCACTTGGGAGCCTTTTGCGGGTGGAAGTTGGGTGCGTACATGATCAATGCCGACGGCAGATAAGTCTTTTCGTCGAGCGCGATCTGCACCAATTTGTATTGCGCGCGATTCTGCTGTTCTTTGGGCCACGCTTCCACGAGCACGACGCCGGGTTTGGGCGGGGCCACTTGGCGTACCCAATACTTCTGTTGAATCTGTTTTGCGTCGAGATTGAAAACGAATGGTAGAGGGCTGTTGAAGATCTTCTCGCCCTGCATGTTCTTGGGCAGATCCTGAATCCGACACTCCTCTTTGCCCTGATCGAATTCAATCAGCTGCTTGCCATTGCAAACCCAATGTTCACCATGTTGTCCGGGCTGTTCTTGATACTGCGGCTTGTTGTCCTTCATTCCGTTGAAGAACACGAGACGCTCGACTTTAAAGAGTCCCTTATCAGGGGCTGCGTACTTGATGACACCATCGGCGCGTGTCGCATGTACGCCCACAGGTGCGGCGAACATGTCAAAGTGCCAGCGTGCAAACTTGCACTCCAGCGTCTTCATGCCTTTGCTTTGTGCTTCCCACTTCGCCAGCACTTCCTGCAATTGTGCGTGGGCGTTGGCGTTCAGTGGCGGGAAAGGTTGCGCGGGGGCAACGGGTTGCTTGCCCTGCGCCGCCACGCGAGCATCGGGCGTCGGGCTCGCCTGAATCTGGTTGGGCTGAACCTGATTCGCTTGCGCGGGAAGGCTCTGCTGTGACCAGGAAGGAGTGGAAACGAGGATTGCCACCAAGGTGGCGAAAGTCAGTCGCATCATCCGTGACGCCTGTCTGCTTTGCGCGTGAAACTCAGCATCGCTAGCAACCATCTGCAGCGACTTCGGCCGATCCTAGCAACGGATCTCTTGCCAGGGGAAGAGGAATTGCAAGATTGTCAAACCGAGGTTTCCATCGCCTTCGCGACGTTTTTCGAACGATCGAGGCGGTTCGGGTCGAGCTCGTAAACTTTTCCGATTGTTCGGGTGATGAGGCCGACGGCGGTTTGCCGATTCCAAACGAGGTGAGTCTGTACGCATGCGCTGTGCCTGCATACTTCGGGGGAAATCCTATGTTGAATCGTCTTTCACGCCGTCGATGGCTGCTTTCGGCCTCGGTGATGACGCTCGGTGCGTCCTTTGTGAGTCATCCGCTGCACGCCGCAGAACCGTCGGACCGGATCGGTGCGCGGCCAACGCAGGCCTCGCAGGTCAGCATGAGTTCGACCCAGTTGGGTGAGTACGGTGTGGGGACCGTCGTGACGGCAATCGCCGCGGATCCACGCGGCGAATTCATCGCCGCGGCTGGTGACGACCACCGCATCCGAATCATGAAGACTTCCAATCTGGTCGTCGTCCGCACCCTGGTTGCGCATCGCGACATTGTTCGAACGCTGTCTTTTGATGCGGCCGGGTCGCAACTTGTCTCGGCGGGCAACGACGGTCAGCTGATCGTGTGGAACCGCGACGAGTCCTTCCGTGTCGTACAGCAGATGAATGGATCGCCGGCGTTGGCACGTGTTCAGTTTTCTCCCGATGGACGCGAAATTGCGGCAGTCGGTTTCGAGAATGAAGTCTTTCTGATGGGGCGTGGCAAGGGCTATCGAGTCGAGCTGAAGTGCGATTGCCAGGATCTGCGGGCGGTGGCGTATCGCGACGATGGCGAGATGCTTGCGGTGGCTGGCCGCTGCGGGAATCTGCATCTTTTCGATCCGCGAACCGGCGCGGTGAAAGAACATCGTATTCACACAGCCCGAATTCATGACACGGAGTTTTTGCGTGATTCGGACTTGGCGGTCAGCGTCGCAGAGGATGGGCAAGTCTCGTTGTTCAACACCGAGACACACCAACTGAGAACAATTCCCGTTACTGGTGGAAAGCTGTTTGCTGTTTCCGTCCTGACGCCAAAACTGATCGCTGTTGCCGGATCTGACGACGTGATTCGAATCATCAACATGGATGACGGCAGCATCGTTCGTACCTTGCGTGGTCACAACGGCACCGTTTCAGCATTGGATGCCAGTCATGGGCTGCTGTTCTCGGGCAGTTACGACGCCACCTTACGCCGCTGGTCCATTGGCGACATTGTCGCGGGCCAGCAGCGGATTGCCGAAGGCGATCCGCGGCTGGATCGATAGAGATTAGAGACCAGTCGATAGACGCTCGGAAGCTACAACTTTTCGGCACATGGAGGTGCCCGCGTGATTTGGAAAGCGAAACGAAATCGAGATCGCAACCACAAGAGCGGTACCAACGGGCTGAAGCGGCGATCGCGAGGTCCGGAACGGCTCGAACCACGACGTCTGCTTGCGGCTGATCCGCTTCATGTGGGGATCGTCTATCTGGAAACGGACTATTTGGAAACCGATCTGGACGTCGGCAGCGATTCCCGTGGCGACCGTTTTATCCTGTCCTTCACCGGCGGCGCGCCCGACACGGAGTTGCAGGAAGTTCGTATTCGAACCGACAAAGATGGCGATGGAATCTCCGTTGGCGATCCGATCTATGACACGAAAGTAGGTGGACGTGGCAAACGCGGGGCGCATGGTTTCGAGATCGTTCGTGTCGTCACAGATGACGGACATACTGTCAATGCAAGTGTGGCAGTTGATGACGGTGGTCAAGAACTCGTTCTGCAGTTGTCGAATTTTCGCGCCGGCGATCGTCTCGAATTTACGATTGACGTTGATGAGGTGTTGCGCAACTCCGCCGATTTGGATGTGTTCAACGATCGGCTTGACGTGATCACATCTGGACAGGAGTTCCAGGATTCAATTCTCGAAGCAACGTTCAATGCGCCGCATTATGAAACGTCACATGCAGACGCGATCTTCCTAAACGACTACGGTGATCCTGCGCAGATCCATGGGCTAAACTTGCCGCCTGATGAGGGTCCCGACATCGACAGTCGACCGAATCGTTCGGCGGCCGCAGTTGGAAGCGTCGTTCAGGTGCCGAAGCCGGTCGAAATCTCAGGTCACGTGTGGTTGGACAACGATCTCGACGCCAGTCGCGAACCGGGCGAACAACTGCTTGCAGGTGTAGAAATTGCTCTGTGGCGAGAAGATTCCTCCGGGACCTATCGAGACACTGGGCATCGAGCGACTACCGGTACTGACGGCAGCTATCTCTTTGCGAAGTCATTGGGACTGCAGCCAGGTCAGTACCGATTGGTGGAAACGCAACCTGCTGGCTTGTTCAGCGTCGCCTCGGTCCCGGGAACTGTGAATGGCATCACGGAAGGGACATCGGAATCTCGCGATATTCTGACGGACATTGAGCTCCCGTTGGGAGATCTGTCGGCGGTGAACTTTGACTTCGCTGAAGCAGCACCGGCGTCCATCTCCGGATTTGTCTACCAAGACGATGACAACGACGGATTGCGTGAGAATGGTGAGCAAGGCATCTCTGGCGTGCGCGTTCGGCTCGTTCCGCTCAACACGATCTCTCCGCAGTCGGCACTGATCGCGACGACCGACGGGAACGGGTTCTATTCGTTTACCGGGTTGGCTCCCGGGGCTTACGAAGTGATTGAACTGGACCAGCCGGTCGACGTGAACGACGGCATTGATTCGGCGGGGCGAGTGGGTGGCACGGTCGTTGGGGTCGCGAAGAATCCAGGCGACGCCATTCACAGCATCGTGCTCAGCGGTGCCGACGTTGGTACCGAATACAACTTCGGCGAGGTCCCTTTCGGCTCGATCGCGGGTTTCGTCTATCTCGCGAACCCGGGGGAAGATTGCTCCGGTGACCACTCGATCTCCGATAGTACGCCGCTGCCTGGTGTTGAAATTGCATTGCAGGACGAACGTGGACTGATCATCGCAAGCACGGTAACGGGGACCGACGGTGGTTACACGTTCGACGGTGTACCAGTGGGCAACTATCGGATCGTTGAATACACGCCCGTTGGTTTGATCGATGGCGACTCACACACCGGTTTGATCGACGATGTTCGCGTCGGTGAAAACGTCAACGGTGGATTGATTCAAAATATCACGATGACCCCGGGCGGCATCGGGATCGCCTACAACTTTTGTGAGTCATCGCCTGTTTCGATCAGCGGCTATGTCTACCACGACCAATCAAATGATGGTCGTCGCGACGCGGGCGAGGCGCCCATTCGCGACGCGAGTGTTACCTTGGTCGATGTCGATGGTCGCGAGATCGCAACCGTTGAAACCGACAGCGACGGCCGATACGAGTTTGCCGATTTGCCGCCGGGAGAGTACTCCGTGGTGGAAACTCAACCCAGCGGCTATCTGGATGGAATCGATCGACCAGGTACAGTCCGCGGAAGTTCGGTGGGACGCGTCTCGGGGGCTGACCGGTTATCTGGCATTCGCCTGAATCAAGGGGACGATGCCGTTGAATACAACTTCGGCGAGTTGCTCGGCGCGTCTCTTTCAGGGCGAGTGCACGCCGACTCGGATGGCGACTGTGAGCTCGACCCCGGAGAAGAGACGCTTGCCGGCGTAACAATCCGGATCTTCGATGAGCTTGGGAATGAAGTGGCGAGCACGCTCACCGGATCCGATGGTCGATATTCTTTCCATGGATTACGCCCCGGTACTTACACCGTCGTGGAAGAACAGCCAGAAGGATATTTCGAGGGCAAAGCGAAAGCGGGCAGCGTCGGCGGTGATGTCATCGGCGGCAGTCGGATTGGCAACATCACGTTAGCGTCTGGCGAGAATGCCGTTGAGTACGATTTTTGCGAGCGTCCGGGCGCGGAGATCAGTGGCACGGTCTACAACGACCGAGATGCGGACTGCCGACGCGACGCGGGTGAACCCGGAATCGAAGGCGTGGTCGTCGAACTTTACGACGAGTCGGGGCAGCGCATCGGTCGCGCGTTGACGGACGCTGCTGGGAATTATCGCTTCACTAATTTGCCGGCAGGAACCTACACGGTTCGCGAAACCCAGCCGACCGGATGGTTGCATGGTGGCCAGGATGCGGGAAGTGCGGGCGGCAACGATTCGAATGACGACGTGATCTCCGAGATTCCCATCAGCTGGGGTGACCGGCTGACTCAATACGATTTCTGCGAACTTGAACCTTCCGGGATTAGCGGAATTGTTTTCGTTGATGGAAACGGTGATTGCATTCGTGACGAAGGTGAACCTCCGTTGGCAGGTGTCACGGTAGAACTCCGTGATGCAGGTGGCCGTCTGATTGATTCGACGGTGACCGATGCCACCGGGCGATACAGTTTCAATAATCTCGGTCCGGGGCAGTACCAAGTTCGCGAGATCCAACCAAGCGGCTACTTTCATGGTGGCCAGACACCAGGAACGGGCGACGGCCAAGTCCTGGGACCCGATCTCTTGGGCGTCACGCTGTTGGCCGGAGAGCGTCTGGTCGAATACAACTTCTGCGAAGAGGCGCCCTCGAGCATCCGCGGATTTGTGTATGTCGATGACGATGGTGACTGCGAGTACGATCCCAATGAAGAACCGCTCGACGGCGTGGCAATCGAATTGCGTGACGACGCGGGGCGTGTCGTCGCTCGCACAACGACCAACGCGCAAGGAATGTATCACTTCGAGGGACTCTCTTCCGGCACTTACGAGGTCTTCGAGGAGCAGCCCGATGGAGTCTTTCAGGGCGGCCAACGCGTTGGCACCGGGAACGGCGTCGTTTTGGGCGAGGACCTTCTGGGTGTCGATCTGCTGACCGGGCAACATGTGGTTGACTACAACTTCTGCGAATTGCCGCCTTCGACAATTGAGGGCAGCGTTTGGGAAGAAGTCGATTTCAATCAGACCTTCGACCCCGGTGAGATCCCGGTACCGGGCGTGCTTGTTGAGCTGATCGATTCGTCGGGTGACGTCGTTTCACAAACACGCACCAATGGCCAGGGAAACTATCGATTTGATGCGTTGGCGCCCGGCATCTACTCGGTGCGCGAGACCCAACCTGGAAACCTTTTCCACGGTGGTCAGGTGGTCGGCGATCTGGGAGGTGAGGTTGGTGAGGATGACTTGCTGATCGGAATCGCTCTGCAAGGCGGGACGAATGGTACGGGATATGACTTCCCCGAAGTTCCACCTGCAACCATCTCAGGATTCGTATTCCAGGATGGCCCGGCGATCGCATTGGGGGAAGAGCCAGCGGCAGAGACGCTACGAGACTATAGCGATGGCCAGTTGACGCCGGACGATACGCGTTTGGCGGGCGTGACGTTGGAACTCAGGAACGTTCTGGGCCAGCCCTATGATGCCAGTCGTGCTTTGCCGGGAAGGTACGACGATGGCCCGATCCGCACCACGACCGATGCAGAGGGCTACTACGAGTTCGTCGGACTGAGGCCAGGGACGTATCACGTCTACGAAGTTCAGCCCGAGAACTACATTGACGGACTCGATTCGCCAGGTTCAACCGGTGGCACCGCCGTGAACCCCGCTGACGAGCCCACCGATGATGAACGAATCATGATTCAGACGCTCACATTCAATGAGCAGACTGATCCACGTGATGATGCGATTCTGAACATCTCGCTCAGTAGCGGCGCGACAAGCGAGAACAATAACTTCAGTGAGGTTGTGATCGCAGACTCGCCTGTGCCGCCGCTTGAGTTTTCGAAGAGCGTGGATCCGCCGCGGGTTACTGTGCCCATCGAGACGTTTGATCCGACGATCCGAGTTGTCACCTTCGCAGAACCGACCAATCTTCGTAGTCGCGTGTACGATATGGATGAATGGGCCGTGTCCTGGCATCTGAGCGTTATCAATGGCGGCTTCCCGATCGAGAAGATTGGCGAAGACGGGATCATTCGGAATGCAAGTGCGCGAACATCCCAAGCGTGGACGCGAGAAGATCACGCGAAGGGGCGTTGGTCACTTGCATCGAGCGAGAGTCTCAGTCGCAACAACCGCGATCGAAATTCCACCAGCATCGTTCTGGGCGAAGAGGGAGCCATTGCGTTGGCGGGCGACTTTGACGGTGACGGAACCGACGAGGCAGTGATCTATGTGGCTGGTCAATGGTTCGTCGACCTGAATGGAAACGGCGAGTGGGACGCGGGTGATCTGTGGATCAAACTGGGTACCGCCCTTGATCGACCAGTCGTCGGTGACTGGGATGGCGACGGCAAAGATGACGTGGGGATTTTTGGTCGACAATGGCAACGCGATCCACAGAAAATCAAACGTGATCACGGGTTGCGAGATCCATCGAACAAACGCCGCCGAACCCAAGATCCAAACGAGGTTGCGGACAAAGGTGAAGATCGGGGCGAGGATCGTCCCCGGTACTTGCAACGTAGCAATCAAGGGGATCTTCGTGCGGACGCCGTCGACCATGTCTTCAAATATGGCGAGCAGGTCGACACGCCCATCGTCGGAGACTGGAACGGAGACGGGATCGATCAGATCGCGATCTTCCGAAGCGGAAAGTGGACGCTCGACGCGGACGGTGACGGACGCTGGACGTCCCACGACCACAAGGCGGACTTCGGAAGGCCGGGTGACGAGCCCATCGTTGGCGATTTCAACGGAGACTCGATAGACGATATCGGCGTTGTGCGTGGCGACACGTGGATTATCGACACCGATGGCGACCGTCGCATCACAGGCAATGATCTAAGAATCGTTGTCCCACGTGAATCGAGCGATAGCCAACCAGTCGTAGGCGACTTTGATGGCGACGGCGTCGACGAACCGGGATACTACGACGAGTCTGCTTAATCGCGCACCGGTCGAGTCTGAACGAATTCTTCGCAAGACGAACGCCTCGTTGCGTTAACGTTTTGCGAAGATGCGTTTCAGCTCTTCCAAGCTGGTCAGTCCTCTCGCGACAGTGAGAACGGATTCAGCCTGAATGCTGCGATGCCCTTCGGCTTTCGCGATCTGAGAAAGCTTGTTGAGATCTTGCGTCTTCAGCAATGCCGATCGAAGCTGATCGCCGGGCGTCAATAACTCGAAGATTCCAACGCGACCAAAGTAGCCGCGCCCGCCACAAACATGACACGGCGTGATCGGCGCCGGCCGACCATTTTCATCCACTTGCTGTTCGATCGGTGGAGGAATGAAAGGTTGATACAGCATTGCGACTCGCCCCGCTGGGATGCCGAGTTGTTTGAGCAGCTGTGGTTGCGGCTCGAATCCAACCTTGCAGTTGTCGCACAAGCGTCGAACGAGTTTTTGGCAGGTCACCGCAGCCATGTACTTCGCGATATCACCGGCGGAATCACGGTACCTTGCAATGAAACTCACCAGCGCAGCGACCGCGCCGTCAGCGGCGATGCGGGCGTAGATTTGCTTCTGAAGCTTTTCAACCTGCGACAACGCCATTTGCATTGACTCGGGGTCTGGAAGTTCGGGAAAGACAAAGACGTCCGGCTCTTTCAAAATCGCTTTGCGAAGCAATTCGGGTTGTGTCAGTCCCGTATCACCACCAAAGAAGTTGGGGCTGATGTTGATGATTTCGGGTTCCGGCGCAGCTTGGTCCTCGAACGCTTGAAAGTCGCGAATGAAGCGGTCGGCAGCGTTGACAGCGGTGCCCCATGTCGAGGTCAAACCTTCGCCCTTGGGAGCGGAGATCAGCACCATCGTCCCATCCGAATCCAGTTTCTCCTTGAATGTCTCGAACATCTTGTCCCGCATGCCGAGGTCCGACATCCGCTCGAATGGAACTTTCTCGGATTCGATTCGAGCCAGGACGCGTTCGCCCGTGGCGACCCCTTGGGACTGGATGGTCAGATTGAGTTTCTCCTTCGCCAGCTTGAGTCCACATTGGCCCGTCTGAGCTGATCGCCGATCGGCTGGGTTCATCAAGCAAAGTTGCTTGATCGCGTACAGCATCGCATCACCCGTCTCGCGATCGAGCGGCGGCAACTGTTCCCACGCACCATCGACTTGGTATCGAATCGCGCACGCGTTTTGCGAAAAGTCCATCAGGATGTGCGTTGCACGAGACTGAATCGCATGTCCGAATTGACCGGCGGCGATGTCAAAACCTGCGCCCTGACGCGTCGAAATCAGCAACGCCTGGGCTTCGGTTCGTTCCGCGATTCGCGGAACGAATTCGACAGGCTGTGCGGTTTGCCAAAGTTGGATCTCTTCTTGCTCAGCCATCGTGGCGGGAATGCCTTTGTGCAAATGGTTAGAAAGCCCTGGGTATTACTTCCGGGCGTGTCTTTGGAGTGGAGGCTCGGAATCAGGCTTCGTTGGCGAAGCTCAGGATTCGCTTCGAAAATGTAGGGTTCGCGTCGAAAGCGGTGACGCGGGTTTGACGCATGCCTGTGGATCGCGTCCAGCATATGGGATGGAACGCAACAGGAAGACTTACAAAATACCAGGAGCCTTCACGTCGATTCCCTTCAACGCCATTTTTAGGGCATCCTTGTTGGGGGCAACAGCAAATGCCGTGGGACGATCGATCAATTCGTCATCAATCAGCCCCTTGAGGCTCATGGTGAAGTCTTGCATGCCGTCCTCTTCACCGATCCGAATCGCATCGGGTAGTTTGTGATCATCCCCCTCGAGCACAAGTTTGCGGATCATCGGGGAGAACGTCATGACTTCACATGTCGGTACGCGCGGTACGTCAGGTCGGATCGTCTTGAGAAGTTTCTGAGCTACGATTCCCTTCATGTTGAAGGCGATCGCCGAACGAATCGCGCCATGCATTTCCTCAGGGAAAAGGTCGAGAATACGGCCGATGGTCGTTGCGGCACTACTCGCGTGAATCGTACCGAAGACCAAGTGGCCGGTTTCAGCAGCGTGGATCGCCGTCATGAAAGTTTCTTCGTCGCGAAGCTCGCCGACGAGGATGATGTCAGGGTCTTCACGCACGGCATGCTTCATTCCGATTTCAAAGTCTTTGACGTCCTGGCCGACTTCACGCTGATTGATCAAGCATTTGTCTTCCGTGAAAATGAATTCGATCGGGTCTTCGAGCGTTAGGATGTGCTTGCGGTAGATGCTGTTGATGTAATTCAGCATCGAACCAATCGTCGTACTCTTACCCGATCCGGTCACGCCCGCCAGAAGTACCATGCCTTGATCAAAGTGACAAAGTCCCTCCATCGCATCCGGTAGGAACAGTCCCTTGAAGTCGGGAATGAAGTTGCTAATCCGACGTGCGACCAACCCAATGTTGCCGAGCGATTTCAACATGTTGACACGAAAACGCCATCGAACACCGTCCATGTGAATCGTGTGCGAGAAGTCAGCACCTCCCTCTTCCTCAAAGATCAGCAGGTTTCGTTCGTCCATCATCGGCAGCAACAGACGAACCATCTCCTCCGATTCAATCGGTGGACGGTTCAGCGCCTTCAGCTCGCCGCGTGTTCGAACCATCGGGGGTTGCCCAACCTTCATGTGCAGGTCAGAACCCTCCAGCTTGACCAAGGCGCGAAAGATCTTGTCGACCTCGAGCTCTTCCTTGTCCTGAAGCAGGCTTTCGCGAAGTCGTGCTGCGACTGCCTCTGCGGTGCCGGTCATCTTTGGGGCGGCAGGGGCGCGGTTACCGTTTTTTGGCGACATAGGTGCGTTGGTCTGGATCAGTAAGGGTCGAGATGAGGTGTGGCGACGTCAGCGGAGGCGACTTCACCAGCCCCGATTCTAGGCGAAGACCCGGTGGACTCAATGTGCCAGCGTTGAAAGCGGCAAGGAGACCTGGAATTCCAGGTGAATTGTGCGGTTTCTCGACCAAATCGGGCTCGATAACCGGTGGGTCAGGCCGCCGCGCGGAGTCCGTGGTGGGTTTGAGTCCGTTGCGATTGCTTCGTTTCCCGCCGAATCTGCAGGTTTCGGTCGAGATCTTCCGCGTTGACGTATCCGCGGGCATGGTCCAGATGAAGGCAGACACTTTGGAAGCGGATGTGCTTCCCACGAATGCCGGCATTCTCTAGCCGCTCACCGAGTTCCCGATCTTCACCGCCGTACCGCATCCGCTCGTCGAAGCCGTTGGCACGACGAATGTCGTTCGCCCAACCCGAAGCATTGTTGCCGTTCCAGGTTGGTCGGGTGGTCGTGATTCGGTTCAATAGGCTCGCCAACTTTCCGCCCGTGCAAAGTCGTAACCAACGATGAGAGAGTGGCAGGCCATTGCGATGCAACCAGCCGACGTGGAAAGCTTTTCCAGATCGAATGTCATCAACCGAAATCTGTTGGCTAAGGTCCATCGGCAACTTGTAGTAGCCACCGGACAGGAAGCGTTCCGGCGTTGCTGCACGCACGTGTTGCTGGACAAAATCAGCGCGTGGAACGCAGTCGCCGTCTGAGAAGATCAGATAGTCACCAGCCGACTGTTCGATTGCGCGATTCAGAATCTTGCATTTCTGAAAGCCCTCGTCCTCATGCCACACGTGGCGAAGACTCAGGTCGGTCTGTTCCCGAAGCAGATCAATCCTCTCTGCCGTGTCGGCGGTCGAACCATCATCTGCAATCACGATTTCGAATTCGCGATGTGTTTGACAGGCGTAGCCCCAGATTACTTTCTCAAGCCATTCCGGGGAGTTGTATGTCGACAGGATGACACTGATGAAACTGGGCTGAGTGTTTGCGGTCGTCATGACGTTGCTGGCGGGAGAGAGCAATGAATTCGTGAAGCTGATCTAGGCAGCGGCCGTCGCCGTTGCAGAGTAAAAGTTTGACTCATGAAACGGCATGCAGATTCGTCCTGCCGTGATGTCGATGGCACCGTCGCGAAGTTCGCCCATGAACTTTTCGCCACACAAGTATTCGTCGAAGAACGTGGTCACGTTGTTTCGGATTCGCCGGCGTTCCGCCGCGGTCATTTGATTGATTCGGTTGACCGCATCGATCAGACCGTTGCGACCTTCGAAGCAAATGGCGTTCACACCGTCTCGCAATTCCGGTGTGACTCGGTTCCCGTACTCAATGAGCGGAATCGTGCCAACGCTCATTGCCTCGACCAGGTTGTGGCAGGTTGGTTGGCTGCTCCCCGGACAGCAGAGAAAGAACTCGGCGCGTGAAAGTGACGGTAACCAATCCGACGCCTTGATCGGATTCACTCGGCTGTCACTCAGCACAATCGATTGTGCCGGACTCGCCTGATCCAGCGTAGGGGAAATCTGGGAAGGGAAATGAGTCTGCAAAGTCGATATCAATTCGAGCCGACTCAACACACCGAAGTTGCGTTGCATCTTGATGTCGCCATAACGCGGCTTCTGGTTACCGGCAAAGAAGATTCCGTAGCGATCATCCCGAATGCGCAGGGCCGCGAAGTCAGTCCTCTCGCTTTCGCGCAGCGTGGCCGGGTGCATCGGATAGGGCATGACGGGTAGGCCGCGATCGATCTCGGAGCCGATCAGCATCTGCAAATACTGCCGATCATCTTGTCGTGAGGCCGATGGGGCGTAGTCGCAGAGCACCATCGCATGAGCGGGAAGCGGATCGGAGTCAGGAAGCCACTGGCACTCGGGATCGGCGAGCATTTCGCCGCCGTGAATCTTCCGAGACATTGCTGCCAGCATCATCGTCCCGCTCCGAACGTGAAAGCTGGAACCCGCCTGTTTGGCGTAGTGAGAGAGTGAGGCAAGGTGCCGACCACAATCGAACAGCAACTGCGGTGTTCGGAGGTCCAAGGCAATCGGTCGTTGCTGCCACTGGCGTTCCGCAGGCGGACGGTCCGCGAGGAGTCGGCGCGCACGATGAATGTCGAACGGGTAACGGATTAGCGACTTGAGTTGCATCCGTGACGGATCCCCGGCCAAGGAGTTGCGAAACCACCGAGTCGTTGGTTACCCGAAATGCCCTCGGCGGGTCAAGATTCGATCGCTTCCGGCAAATGCATGCAAACGCCCTGAATCACTCACTTCGCTTTTCCACGGCGGCAGCAAATGTCACACGAGAAGATTCGTTGATCTGGGGAAGTGGCTCACACATGCGACCTCTGATTCCCAAATGCCGCCAGGCAAGTTTCGGACGAGTCATGCAGGATGGCACGTGTCGGCGAATCGTCGCTCGACCGAATGACGTTAGGCCGTCAGAATTTCGGCACGAGCTCGGGGCGTCGTTTCCACGACCTGGCTTCAGCGGGCAGGGAGCCAGAATCGCTCGACCGGAAACCACAAGCGTCTCGTTGACCGCTCGGTGTGGTCAACGCTTTTTCACAGGCGCCGGAAAGAGAGGGCGTCTGGAAGTTTCGTCCTCAGGCTGCTTGCTAACCGCTGACGATTTCAGCGAACCACCGTGCCCGGGTCGCAGGCTTCCTTGGAGAGCCAAGCAGCAGAGGGATCAGCAGCAGAGGGAGCTGAGCAGAAGGCGACTAGCCTTCGACATCGATACCCATGCTGCGGGCAGTGCCTTCGATCATGCGGGTTGCCTGATCGATGCTTCGAGCGTTGAGGTCCGCCATCTTCTTCTCGGCGATGTCTTTGCACTGGTCACGCGTGACTTTGGCAACTTTATCCTTGTTGGGGACACCGCTGCCTTTTGC
>JBPCVD010000177.1:0-3204 GCA_051010815.1 Rubripirellula sp. | reverse complement strand
GGAAAGTCGCGAGCAACAGTTTCGGTCACGCGACTTTGGACGCGGACTGGAGGCGTTGGCTCACACGGCGCGAAATGATGACGATAAGACGGGAACTCGCGAGTTCCTTTCGGGTTACCTGAATCATGCCAAGTCGACCATCAGTGCCCAGGCCGCCAGTTCGCTAGGCGTGCTTGGTGATCCGAAAGCTGCCGCGGTTCTAGAGGCTTATCGCGATTCGAACGATGATCGCGTCAAACGTGCCGCCGAACAGGCGATCACGAAATTGCGCGAAGTCAAACCGACCGCGCCCAAGGAGATTATCGATCTCCGCAAGGAGATGGCGGACGTCAAGAAGGAGAGTGAAAAACTGAAGAAGGATCTGGATGACTTGCGTGCCCAGGTCAAGGCAAAAGAATCTTCTGATTAGAGTCAGTGGAGCGTTTCGGTCGCTACGATATTGGAACGCGTCGTGTTTAATTTCGCCTCCCCGTTTCCATTTTGCCAGCTTCGTGCTGCTTCGCTGTGTAGGAACTTTTGAATGTTACGATCGATCGCTGCTTCCTTCGTGCTCTTGTTGAGCACCTGTTTGGCTTGCCACGCTGATGAGGCTGACGTCCCGGTGTTCAAAGATGGCGAGGCCCAGATCGTGAAGGGGTTCGAGGATTCGGCCTATTGGGTTCGGCACGACTTGTGGGTGGAAACGGAATTCGATTCAGATGGCGATGGAAAACCCGATCGAATGCATGTCAGTGTGACGCGTCCGAGGCAGACCGACACCGAAGGTCTGAAACTACCGGTTGTCTATGTATCAAGCCCTTACTTTGCTGGAACCGGAACCAATTCGAAAGAACATTTCTGGGATCCGCGTCAGGAGCTTGGGGATGAGCCCCCGGAACGGAAACTTGGTCCACCGGCGAAGCGTCGCGGGTCGAGGCCGATCATTTCCAAAACGCATCTGGAGACTTGGGTCCCGCGTGGATACGTGGTGGTTCACTCTTCGTCGCCCGGGACCGGGCTATCGGACGGATGCCCGACCGTGGGAGGCGACAACGAATCGCTTGCGCCCAAGGCCGTCGTTGACTGGTTGTGTGGCCGCGCAAAGGGATTTACTTCTCGGGATGGTGACGAGACGGTTGATGCGTTTTGGTCGACTGGAAAAGTTGGAATGACGGGAACGTCCTACAACGGCACGATCCCTCTGGCTGCCGCGACCACGGGCGTCGAAGGCTTGGAGGCGATCATTCCGATCGCTCCCAACACCTCGTACTATCACTACTACCGTTCCAACGGATTGGTGCGTCATCCCTACGGCTACATGGGCGAAGACATCGACTATCTCTACGACTTCATTCACAGTGGTGATGAGTCGATGCGAGAGTATTGTGATTGCAATGTTCGCGATAAAGAAATGGCTGAAGGGCTCGATCGCGTGACGGGCGACTACAACGAATTCTGGGCCGGGCGGGACTACTTGAATGACATGGAGCCGTTGAAGGCGGCGGTCTTGATGGCTCATGCCTTCAACGATTGGAATGTCGTCCCCGAGCATAGCGTGCGAATCTACGAGCAATTGAAGAAGCAGGGCGTGCCTGCTCAAGCCTTCTTTCATCAGGGAGGACATGGTGGTCCACCGCCCATGAAACAAATGAATCGTTGGTTCACTCGATACCTGCATGGCGTCGAGAACGGTGTGGAGGACGATCCCAAAGCGTGGATTGTGCGGGAGGGGAAAGACCGTGATTCGCCCACCGCGTATCCCGACTATCCGAATCCGAAGGCGTCTGATTTGCCGCTTCATCTGACAGCTGGCGCTCCAGGCATCGGGAAGCTGTCAATCGAACCGAGCGTGAATCAAGGGACGGAGACGTTGACGGACAACTTTTCGTTCAGTGGTGCGTCGTTGGCGGCGGCCGAGTTCACCGATCATCGATTGTTGTTTGTGACGCCAAAGTTGAAACGCAAGCTTCACCTGTCCGGTACATCGCGCATGACGATCAAGATGGCGTGCGACCGACCAGCCGCAAATCTTTCCGTATGGCTCGTTTCGTTGCCGTGGAATGCGAGTTCAAAGGCATCGATCACGGACAATGTGATCACACGTGGTTGGGCGGACCCGCAAAACTACCGATCCATCACGAAGGGCGAAGCGTTGGTTCCCGGCAAATTCTATGAGTGGTCATTCGATCTGCAGCCGGACGACCAAGTCATCCCGGCGGGCCAGCAGATTGGATTGATGATCTTTTCCAGTGATCGCGATTTTACGCTTCACCCCAACCCTGGGACCGAGCTCACGGTGGACCTCGATGCCACCTCGGTTTCGCTACCCGTGGTCGGTGGCAAGGCTGCGTTCGAAAAAGCTTTCACAAAGCCCGAACCTGCCGACGACCCCAAGCCATCCGAGGATAGCGAGAAGGGGCACCCCTAAATCGCGGCGTCCAAGCTGGTCGCCTCACGCGGGTTCCCCGTTGCGGGTTGCCATCTGCGTGTTGCCATCTGCGTGTTGCCAAATGCGTGTTGCCAAATGCGTGTTGCCAAATGCGTGTTGCCAAATGCGTGTTGCCAAATGCGGGTTGCCAACGGGCCGCTCCCGTTCGCGTGCATTCTTCGTTTCCTTCAAGCTGTGATGTGAGCAATCGGCGTTGTGAGCAGCAAGCGTCGCTGCGCACAACAAGCGGCGTTGTGAGCGGCAAGCGTTGTCGATGACGGCGAACGCGGCAGTGTGATTCGCCGGAGCGTATGCACGAGGCACCGATCTGTCGTGCCCACAAAACGGGGGCGTTCGGCTCATCGGCCATGTGCTCGATTTTGATCTACGCCATGTGGCGGATCGCTGACGCCCTTTACGGGGACCTACTGAACGTCTTTCTCGTATCGGTTGGGGGTCACCCGTGATGATAGGTCAAAACCACGGCAAACGATTGCCATTCAAGCCGGCACTCGCAGTGCTGGTCATGCTGACGGTTACATGTTTCGCTTCGTCGCTCGAAGCGAACGATTTTGTGTTGGAAAAGCCAGGCAGGCCCGACGCGACGCTGTGGGTCCAGGCGACCCCTGAAGCGCTACGCGTCACGGCACATCCCAATACGCCCCAGCAACGGCTGTTCATCTACGAGCGTTTTCGACCGGGTGATACGGACGATCATCACGCGTACTACGGGGCTCAGGGCCAGACCTACCTTCGCTGGCCGATGAACCTGCGAACGCCCGTGCTGAGGCTGATTG
>JBPCVD010000176.1:0-3253 GCA_051010815.1 Rubripirellula sp. | reverse complement strand
AACAGCCTTGGCGTTTTCCAGCTCGCCGATGTCTTGTAGGCGATTGGCCTCGCCGATGAGGGCCTCGATCTTTCGTTCGATTTGTGTGACGCGTTCCGCTTCGATCGCTTTCTGTTCAACCTCATCGATCAAGTGGTTCAGTGGATAGGGAGCCGGCCCTTTCGCTCTCGCTTGTTGGAACAGGTCGATCGACTCTTGGAAACGATGAGTTTGTGCCGCGTCCCGAGCGCGAACCACCAATCGATGCATCGCAAGCGCATCCTCCCTGGCGATACGTTGCTGTTGGATCGATTCCAGTTGTTGCGAGTAGAAACTGTGGATCGCACCGAAGTTTTCGTCTGAGACTGCGGCACGGTCGCGAAGCTGCTGCAGGTCTTCCAAGAGATCGTGATAGAGTCTGCATCGCTCGCCGACGGCAGGGTCCTCGTTGGCGTCCGGCGGCAAGTCGCTGAAAGGGATCTCGGCGCCGCATTGTCGGCACCAAATACGATGCTTTGGATTGGTTCTTCCGCAAAACACACAGCATGTCGCTTGGCTGCTCATCGCGTACCTCATTGCGTACGAATAGCGGCGGCAGCTTGGATAGCTGTCTCGCGGTTCGAGGATTCTGGACTAAACGCCGAAGCTCAGCGAATTGCTAATCGGCCTGCTTTGTTGCGGCCTGTTTCTTCAGGGCGGCCAGCTCGAGTTCGACCTCGGCATCACGCGTTTTTTGCTCCACCTCGCGATCGAGATCCTCGCTCATGCCTGTCAATTCAGCGACGGCAGCAGCCTCCGCTTCCATATCTTCGACGCGGCGTTCCATGCGATCGAATTTGTCAAAACTCCGTTGCACGCGATTCAAGGATGGAGCGACGCTTTGTACTTCCTGCTGAGCCTCGGCAGCCATTTGTCGAGCGACCAGGCTGTCGCGGCGGCGGATTGCTTCATCCAGTTTTTCCTCCAGGCGACGCAGGTCCGACTTGAGGGCGTCACTGGTTCGTCGTGCGCGTTCCCATTGCGGTTGAAGGCTTTCGGCAATGCGATCGTGCTCTTTCTTCCTTGCGAGACACTTGCGAGCCAGTTCGTCGTCGTCGGCGGCGATTGCCGACTCGGCTTTGCCTTGCCATACATCTGCTTCCGAACGATTCTTATTCAGGTTGATTTCCAGCTTCTTTTCACCTGCGATTGCTTTCGCGACCCCTTCGCGAGCAAGTCCAATTTGCTCCTCCATTTCGAAAATGAGCATCTTGACCATCTTTTCGGGGTCTTCCGCGCGATCCAGCATGTCGCTGACATTCGCGTTGATGATGTCGGATACTCTTGAGAAAAAGCTCACGGTCACTCTCCTACTTTGAGACGGAATGGTGTGAAACGCGTACGCTCATGGCAGCGTTGCTCTTCATGAGAGCCCCCCAACTTCAAAACGTCGCGCGGGACGAGAAAAGAAAGGCATTTCCTGTGCCTAAAACGAGAGACGGGGCGATCGAGTGAATCCGTTCCCCACGGGCACACTTTGCGTGCCGAGCCGCACAAGAATCTGTGCTCAGTTGATCGCAGACTTCTGTGTGGTGGTTGGGCTGACCATCACAAGGCAGTGCTGACCATCACAAGGCAGGTCTGCCGCGTCACTGGCGTCGTATTTGCTCTCATCCGCCAGGCTTGCTTGGCTTCGGGATGATTCGGACTGCCAAAGCCCACGGTTCCATTTCACCAGACGGCGCCGTTGTTTGCCCCTCCCGTCAGGTTTTGAGCAGGGTCACAGGTGACGCACGAGGCCGGAGAGGGGTTGTGTGGGCTCGCGGTTGTCGTTTGAGACTAGCGATATTCGGCAAAGAGGCTGTCTGGACCGTTGGGAATTGCCCGACGGATTTCGGCCACGCGAGCCTCGTCGGCATGTTGCTTCTTAAACTTGGTGTAGTTCATGGCAGCGTACTCGTCGGCGTTTTGGGGCACGCTTTGAGAGTGAGCGACCGAGGGAGTCAATGATTTGCAGCCATGAACGCAGCTGAGAGCCAGGAGACACAGGAGCAGTCGGCCCATCTGCCATTTCGTTTGCGACGGGGGCCCGGGTCGCGTTGCCTTCGATGGACACATGCTGAGTTTCATCCTTCTACTCTTGGCTTCGTTGGCTTGATCTGGCATACGTATCGGTAACGCGATCAACGATGCAACGGGAATTCTTTTGTTTTGAAATATCACTGGAATTGCGGCGGATGAAGTCGTTGCTTCTCCATTTTGGTAACGATGCGAGCCGAACGAGGCCAAACCAGCGTGTGCGGTGTGCATGCAACAGAATTGGGAGGAGACGGATGTCCTTTACATGCCTACGAGTATCAGTGGTGGCTTCGGTTCTGCTGCTGACCATGGTTTCGCTAGTCGAAACCTCCCACGCTGAAATTCCCTGGCAGCAGTCGCCGGAAACCACGTTCAATTCGGCCCGGGCCTCCGGCAAACCAATTCTGGTTTATGTCGGCACAGAGTGGTGCCATTTTTGCGAGCAAATGAAACGCGACACGTGGTCAGACCCGCATGTGGCGGCTGTCGTGTCGCGATCCTATGAAACACTGATGCTTGATGGCGACCGTGATAAGCGGGTCGTGAAGAAGCTCGGATTGAACGGCTATCCGGTGACCTTGCTGTACGACTCCGGCGGTCATTTCGTAGCAAAACGTGATGGCTTCATGCTGCCGGCGCAAACGCTCCGATGGATCAAGGACAAGACTCCTTGAACGGCGCCCGCAACAACTGGAACGCAGGTCATCGATACCGCTCAAATCATCGCTGACTCGTCGATCGGTAACGGTGCGTACCGATTCGCCTTTCGATGTTAGGACGTGCTATCGTGGTGAGACGTTTTTCTCTCCTATCGATGGTGCGTTTATGTTTGGATTGCGGTTTCCATTGACGACGTTTGTGTCCAATGTCGTAATCGCTTCGTGTCTCTGTTTGTGCGTGATTCCCGCGTTCGCCGACGAAGGAACCACTGCCGAAGGAACCACCGCCGGCCACTCGCAACTCAGCTTTCCATCCACTGCTGGCGATTGGGAGACGGTCGAACCAGACGCGGTACATTGGGACAAGGCAAAGCTTGCTGCCGCGTTGCAGTGGGCTGGTGAAGTTGGATCATCGGGGGTCGTCGTGCTGTTAGACGGCAAGATCCTGGCCGAAGGCCATTGGACACAAGCTGGCGATGGGGACTTGGATGGCAAACGTCCGGATTACAGCCTCTTGGGAACCAATGATTCCGGGCACAGCATCGAAGATGTTGCTT
>JBPCVD010000175.1:0-15942 GCA_051010815.1 Rubripirellula sp. | reverse complement strand
TCAGAGTCGTTGGGGCGGGTACGTCGATGGCATTGATCGATTCGACCCACAGTTGTTGGGCATTAGCCCGAAGGAAGCTTCGGGCATGGATCCTCAGCAGCGAATGTTGCTGGAGGTTGCTTGGCGCGCTTTCGAAGACGCCGGTCAGCCGCTTCAGAATGTGGCTGGCAAGGATGTTTCTGTTTACGTCGGCATCTCGAGTTTTGACTATGCAGTGGCTGGGCTGAGCCCCCAGGATCGCGGCGTCGTCGGTTCCTACAACAACACAGGTGGATCGAGCAGTATCGCGGCCAACCGTATTTCCTATTGCTTTGACCTGCGGGGTCCAAGCGTGGCGATCGATACCGCTTGTTCCTCGTCGCTTGTCGCGCTGCATCTCGCCTGTGAGAGTTTGCGCCGTGGCGAATCGGACATGGCGTTGTGCGGTGGCGTCAACGCTCTGATCTTGCCCGACTTCTACGTTGCGTTCAGTCAGCTTGGCGTGCTGTCGCCCGATGGTCGTTGTAAGACGTTCGACGCGCGAGCCAATGGCTACGTTCGCAGTGAGGGCGCGGGCATGGTGTTGTTGAAGCCGTTGGACAAGGCGATCGCGGACAATGATTCGATCTACTGCGTCATTCGCGGTACCGCGATCAATCAGGATGGACACACAAAAGGACTGACGGTGCCAAGCGGCGATGCCCAACGCAAGCTGGTCCGAACCGCTTGCGAGAAGGCGGGCGTGAAGCCGGCTGACATTCAGTATGTCGAAACTCACGGAACCGGAACGCCTGTTGGCGACCCGATCGAAGCCAACGCGCTGGGCGACACCCTGGGCGAATCACGAGATGAAAAGAAGCCCTGCCTGATCGGTTCGGTCAAAACCAACATCGGGCACCTCGAGGCTGGCGCGGGCATTGCAAGCCTGATCAAGGTGGCACTGTCCCTTCACCATGGCAAAGTTCCGGCTCACCTGCATTTGCAGAATCCGAATCCCGAGATCGACTTTGAGGCGTTGAAGCTGCGCGTTCCAAATTCTACCGAAGCGTGGCCCGAATCATCGGGACAGCGTTTGGCGGGAATCAACGGTTTTGGATACGGAGGCGCAAACGCGCATGTCATTCTGCAGGACGCGCCCACTCTGCAGGAGGTCGATTCGACAAACAACGCAGTCGTTCCCGTCCCAACGAATCGCCGAGCGTATGTGCTGCCGATTTCGGGAAAGAGCCCGGCCGCGCTCGGACAGGCTGCTGGGCAAATGGCTGACTGGCTCGAGTCGAACGCGGACGGTTTGGCAATGGAGGATATTGCCGCTTCCGCCTGGAGTCGACAGAATCATTTTGGATATCGCGGTGCCGTCGCCGGTGAAACGCTCGTTGATTGGATTCGCGAGCTCAGGACAGTGCAGGCAGATTCGTTAGACAAGTCTGGGACCGCGAGTCGTGGCTCCGCGAAGGCATCGCGATCTGGGGATGATCCCGGAGTCTTGTTTGTTTGTTGTGGCCAAGGGCCGCAATGGTGGGCGATGGGACGCGAGTTGTACGAAGCGAACCCTGTGTATCGTGGCGTGATCGACCGTTGCGACGAAGCGTTTCGCAAGCACGTCGATTGGTCGCTGAAGGATGAGCTCCAGCGAGAGCAGTCGGAAAGTCGTTTACACGAAACATCGATCGCCCAACCGGCATTGTTCGCCTTGCAGGTTGCCCTGGGAGAAGCTTGGGGCAACGTTGGCGTTCGTCCCACCGCCATCGTTGGCCATAGTGTTGGCGAGATCGCTGCGGCTCACTTATCGGGCGCGTTATCGTTTGAGGATGCCTGCTGCGTCGCGATTGAACGCGGACGTACGATGGATTTGGCGTCTTCGAGCGGTGCGATGATCGCCGCGGGAATCTCGGCCCAGGAGGCGCGACAAAGAATCGAAGTGCTGGGGATTGATGTGGCGCTTGCCGCCATCAATGGTCCCTCATCCGTCACGATCTCCGGTAAATCGGATGCGATCGAGGAGCTAGCGTTGGCGTTGGAAGAGGCCGGTGTCTTCTGCAAACGATTGGCGGTCGAGTATGCGTTTCACAGTGCGCAGATGGATCCGGTTCGCGACGAATTGTTGCGTGTGCTTTCAAATATCACGCCTCAAGCGACGAAAATCGATTTGATCTCCACGGTGACAGGCGATCGAATCGACGGTGAATGCGTCGATGCCAATTATTGGTGGCGGAACGTTCGTGAAAGCGTGAACTTCACCGATGCGATGACGGCGGTCGGTGATGCTGGCTACCAGGTCGTCGTGGAATTGGGGCCTCACCCTGTCTTGGCCTACGCGATTGACGAGTGTTTTCATGATACCGGTCGGTCGGTGCATGTCGCTCCGTCAATGCGTCGCGACGTTCTTGACCATGTTCGTTTTGCCGAGTCACTCGCATCGCTATACAACGCGGGTGTGGATCTTGATTGGGAGGGAGTCCACCCCGTCGGGTCCAGCACGCTTCGTTTGCCGGTTTACCCTTTCCAACATCAATCGCTGTGGTTGGAATCACGCGAGTCGGCGATAACGCGGATCTCTCCCTGGCACCCTCTGCTGGGTGGACCGACCGATCATCCAACGCCTGCGTGGCAGTCGCGATTGGAGCTTGGGCTTCAGTCGTCGCTTCGCGATCACCGCGTGCGAGGCAACAGCGTGTTGCCTGCAGCCGCGATGGTTGAAATTGCATTGACCGCTGCAAGGAAGGTCAAAGAGGCCAAAAGCGTCACGCTTCGCCGAGTTCAGTTCAATCAGGCATGTTTGCTGAGCGATGAGACTCCGTTGCATTTGGAAACGCAATACAACGCGGATCGACGTCAGATCAAGCTTTCGGTTCGTGAAGTGGAGGGTGGCCAGTGGTCGTCTTTGGCGAGTGCGGAGGTCCTCGATGCGCCCGCCGAGCTGAATGCCATCGCAACGTCGCTGGACGATGTGAAGCGTCGATGTACTTCTGAAATTGATCCTGATGTCTGTTACGGCTATTGCGCCGAACTTGGCTTGGACTACGGAGAAGAGTTTCGTGGACTCGCGGGAGGTTGGCGTCGCGACGGCGAGTCGTTGGCCGACGTCGTTCTGATGGCCAAAGACGATGCAGACGGCTACCAACACGGTATACACCCCGCGTTGCTCGACGGTTGTTTTCACTCGATGATTGCCGCCGATCCAAATTACAAACATCTTGCTGACGGACTCTATCTGCCTCGGGAAATGGGGCGTGTTGAGTTCCTCCGTCCTGCAGGTGAACGGGTCCGAGTTCACACTCGAGTCCTTGAAAAGACTCGTCATCGTTTTGTGGCGGACTTGGACATTTATGATGAACAAGGTGACGCCTGCATTCGCATTCGCGGGTTCGTCAGCCAACGTGTGAACCGCAGTGATGCGGAAGAGTCGATCCGTGATTGGTTGTACTGTTATCGGTGGACGGAATCACCACTTGCCGAAGAACGGATCGTTGCGGTTGGACCGGAGTCCTCGCCGGTTTGGTGCGTTCTTGCCGACTCGGTTGGTGTTGCCGACGAGATGGTATCGACGCTGAGTCGTGCCGGCGAAACCGTAATTCGCGTCGATCATGGTGCCGCCTTCCAGCGTGTCGGAGCCGGACACTACGTTTTGAATCCCGAACGACTCGAAGACTTTCAGGCGTTCCTGAAGCAGGCGATGACTGAGAACGATTCACGACCGGTGAATTGGGTTTACCTGTGGGGGCTCGACGCTCCCGACATGACCACCATCGATTGTGATTCTTTAGAGCAGAGCGCTCACCTGACGTCAGTGGCTCCCTTGATGTTGGTTCAGGCTTGGGATTCATGGGGTCATCAAGCAGATTCACAATGCGCCCTGGTCACGATGGGAGCGCAGACGCAAGATGAAACAATGGAGGCGGTTTCGGTCGCACAGATGCCGCTGATTGGATTTGGACGTGTGGTCATCAGCGAGTTTGGGGCGTTCCGGTCAAGACTGATCGATTTGCCAATGCTCGATTCCGATGCAGCGAATCCAAACGCGTTCTCAAAGTTTGCCGGATCGCTGATCGCGGAATTGTCCAACGCAGCCGATAGCGAAGACGAAGTGATGTATCGCTCGGGGGTTCGCTACGCGCATCGATTCGTCGCTCAATTTGACCAACCGCTGCCACCGGACACACGCACTTCGGTGCAAAGCCGACTTGAGATTGGGAATGCCTACGGGATTGATGACCTCCGCTACCGTTCGATGGCTGTGGAGCCCCTTGAGGATGACTGCGTCGAGATTGAAGTGGCCGCGACAGGCCTGAACTTCAGCGACGTGATGAAAGCGTTGAATCTCTATCCGGGACTCGAAGATGGTGTGGTGAATCTGGGCGCCGAATGCTCCGGACGAATCACTCGTGTTGGAGAGGGGGTTACGAAATGGAGTGTGGGTGACGAGGTCATCGCGATCGCGCCTGGGTCGTTCGCGACGCACGCCGTGGTCAGTGAAGCATTGATTGCAGCGAAGCCACGCAACCTGACTCATGAACAAGCTGCGGCCATTCCTATTGCATTCTTGACGGCAGCACATGCTCTCGAGGATTGTGCTCGAATCCGCGAAGGTGAGACTGTCCTGATTCACTCGGCAAGTGGTGGTGTCGGTTTGGCCGCCATTCAGATTGCCAAGAATATGGGGGCCACGATTTTTGCCACAGCGGGCAACGATGAAAAACGTGAGTTTGTGCGTCAGCAAGGCGCAGCCAAGGTCATGGATTCTCGTAGTCTGAAGTTTGCCGACGAGATCGCGGAGGAGACCGGCGGCGAAGGCATTGACGCAATCTTGAATTCCTTGCCTGGCGAAGCGATTGCCAGGGGGCTGGCATCACTGAAGGTTGGCGGGCGGTTTCTAGAAATCGGTAAACGCGACATCTACGAAGATGGTTCGCTGGGAATGTACCCGCTTCGAAACAATTTGGCGTTCTTCGCGATCGACCTTGACCAGTTGTTCAAGCAGCAACCGCAGCGGATGGGTGAGATGCTGGCCACCGTCGTTGAAAAATTCGAAAGTGGAGAGTATCAACCGCTGCCGACGCGCAGTTGGGATGTCGAAGAAACGGATGGGGCATTTCGCTTCATGCAGCAAGCCAAGCACATCGGTAAGGTTGCGATCGAATATCCGCAGCGCCCCGCGACCGTATTCTGCGGTAGTTACGACGACGTTCGTTTCCGAGCGGATGGAACGTATTGGATCGTTGGCGGATTGGGCGGATTCGGACTGGAGGTCGCTCGATGGTTTGGCCAACGTGGTGCCGGAACGCTCGTGTTGAGTGGACGAACGGATCGGGTTTCGGAGGAAGCTCGCGAAGTGTTGGCTGAACTTGAATCGCTTGGCGTCACCGTTCGGATTTTGCCGACCGATGCGACGAATCCGGGAGCGGTCGAAGCTGCCTTGAAAACAATCGATGCTGAGCTACCGCCGCTGCGAGGCGTCATTCACTCGGCGATGGTTTTGGAGGATCGTTTGCTCGTTGATCTTGATCGGGTCACGCTCGATCGCGTCTTGCGTCCGAAGATGTTGGGCGGTTGGAACCTTCATGCAGCGACGGTTGAACGAGATCTCGATCACTTCATTCTGTTCTCTTCGTTGTCGAGTGTGTTTGGGCATGCCGGACAGGCGAATTACTCGGCTGCAAACGCATTGTTGGATGGTCTTGCCCACTACCGCCGCTCTCAGGGGTTACCAGCAACGGTGATCAATTGGGGCCATCTTGGCGAGGTTGGATACTTGGCCAAGCGTGAAGAACTGGGTGATCGTCTGAAGCGTCAAGGCGTGCGCAGCTTTTCGGTCAAGCAAGCTTTCGATTCACTCGAGTACGCGCTGCAGTCGCAGGTTGTGCAGATGAGTGTGTTGAGGATGGATTGGTCACTTTGGCGTGGCTTGGGCATCACGGGGGAGGTGTCGCCAAGGTTCGCTCATCTGATTCATCGTCGATCTGGAGATGATGTCCGCGTTGCGTCTGCCGATGAGATTCGTGATGCGAATCCGGCAAGGCGACAGGAATTAGTCGACGACTTGCTGCGATTTAAGGTTGGCTCTTTGCTCGGTTTTGCCGATGGTCAACTTGATACGAGTCGATCTCTGCTTGAACTCGGACTCGACTCACTGATGGCAGTTGAACTCCGGAATTGGATTGAATCGCAGATCAAAATCACACTCCCGATCGCGCAGTTGATGCGTGATGGAAGTTTATCGGATCTGGTGATTGTCGTCTGGGAACTCGTCGCAGAGGGTTCCGATGTGACCGCTGAGATGGAACCAACCGTCGAGACGGCGGGAGATGAATCACGTATCGATTCCGATGAGGCGCAGGATCTTTTAGCGGCTTTGCCTCAATTGCCTCCCGAAGAGGTCTCTTTGCTGCTTGCACAGATGCTTCGTGAACAGGATTCGGCATCCGATGACGCGTCCTGAGGGGCTTGCCGAACTCTCCGCCGAACAACAGCGTGCACTGTTGGAGCGTCTGCTCCAGCAGCGCGCGAAGGAAGACCTGTGCTTTCCCATGTCGGTGCAGCAGCAGGCGTTGTGGTACGACTACCGCCGTGAGCCCGAGGCGGCCGCCTACAACGTCTTCATGCCGTCCAGGGTGCGAGCTTCCATTCACCTTGAAGCACTGCGGAAATCGATTGAGCTATTGGCGACGCGGCACGCGTGCTTGCGGACAACGTTTGACGATCAAGGGGGCAAACTAACGCAGCAGGTGCACGATAGTCTTCCGCCCGATTTTCTCGTCGTCGATGCCGAGGCGTTAGACGAGTCGGAGGTGAGACGCCGTGTGATTCAGGAGTGCCAGAGACCGTTTGATCTCGAGAAGGGGCCGCTGCTACGGCTGACGCTCTTTCGATTGCGAGAAGATGATTGGATTCTGATTGCGGTATCGCATCACATTGTCGTCGACTTTTGGTCGTTGGTACTGATGTTGAGTGATGTCGCGGAAAGCTATGGCGCTGTGTCTCAGGGAAAGACGCTGGCGTTGGCTGTCGCACCCGCAAACTATCCTCAGTTCGTTCGGCAGCAGCAGTCCATTTTGGAGGGTGAGCGAGGTGACGAGTTGCGCCGATACTGGCGTCATCAGGTCGAGGACGCCGCCAGCGTGATTGAGTTGCCGGCCGATTACGTTCGCCCCGAACGATTCACCCGCCGTGCTGATGTCGTGACGATTCAGCTCAGTCGCGAAATCACGGACCAGATGGCTGAGTTGGCCAAGCGATCGGGGGCCACCTTCCAGGCTTCCGTGTTGGGTGCGTTGCAAACGATGATCTATCGTTACACGGGACAAGAGTCGTTTCACATTGGCAGTCCATTTTCCGGGCGGCTGCTTCGCGAGTACGAGCAGACGGTCGGATTCTTCGTGAATATGCTGCCGCTGCGGGCAGACGTTTCCGGAGACGTGACGTTCACGCAACTGATTCAGCGTGCAGGAAAAACGTTGGTTGACGCGTTGCAGCACGAGGAGTTGCCGCTGGCCGAGATCATTCGTGAGGCCGGTGTGCCGCGGGATGCATCGCGAAGCCCATTGTTTCAGGTCAGTTGTACCTTTGAGAAGTCTCATGTTCGTGAAGAACAGGGTCGCGCGGGCTACTTGTTTCCATCCAATACACAACGAAAAACCATCGGCGGTCTGGAGCAAGAGTCCTACTCCATTCCTGTGCAGACATGCCACTACGACATCGAGTTCGTGTTCGAGAAGGGCGAGTCTGGACTGCACGGCATGCTGTGCTACTGCCGTGACCTCTTTGCCAGAGAGAGCATGGAAGCATTCGGGTCGCTGTTCGAAGACTTGGTGACGCAGTTGGTCACGCACCCCAATCGGCCGCTCTCGGAAGTCTCTTGGAAGTTAGACGCAGAGAAGAATGGAGCGCCGAAGTCGGAGAATCGGGTGTCGACGCGCGCCGCTCAGAGTCCCGAGACTGAGACTGAGACGTGGATGTTATCGCAAATTAAGCAGGTCGCTGAACGGACGCCACAGCAGCCGGCGTTCAAGGTTGGTAGCGAAACGACGACCTATGGAGAACTCGACCAGCAAGCCAACGCGATTGCGGCGGCTCTATCGGCACGTGGTATTGGACGCGGTGACTACGTCCCGGTTGTCGGCGATCGTGGCCCGAATGTGATCCCGGCGATGTTGGGCGTGATGCGTTGCGGTGCTGCCATGGTCCCGATCGACGCTACGCAACCTGCAGTGAGCCCAGCAGACTTGTTGCAGGACACCGACGCGCGGATCGTGCTAACCGAACACGTTGACGATTGGATCGCTCCTGCAGACGTCAGTGCGCCGCCGGAAGTGCTGACCGTCGATGCGTTGCTGCAATCCGCAGAAACATCGGCCTCCGAGTCGCTGCCAAGTGGATCGCCCGCCGCAAATGATCTTTGTTATGTGATTTATACGTCGGGGTCTTCCGGACGTCCCAAGGGGGTGATGGTTGAGCATGCCGCGATCGACAATACCTTCCAATGGCGGAGCGAACTCGCTCCGCTGGGCACCGATGACCGCATTCTGATTCTGTTGTCACATCAGTTTGATGCGGGCTTCGGTTTGATCTTCGGCGCGCTGGTGCAAGGCGCCACTTTGGTCTGGTCAGATCAGCCAAGTTCGGATGTGGACGCAATCGTCGACCTGATGATTCGCGAGTCGATGACGGTGCTGCCCATGATTCCAGCACTGTTGACGCTGATCATTGATCATCCACGGTTCGATCGATGCAGATCGCTACGTCAAGTGTGGACGGGCGGGGAAACCATGCCTCCCGATTTGGCTCAGCGTCTGAAGCGTCATCGCCGGATACCGCTTTGGAATTTCTACGGTCCGACAGAGGCTGCGATCGAGTCGAGCGCGGCGAACGTCATTGACCATGACCCTCGGTGCCCGATGCCAATCGGGTACCCTGTATCGAATACTGAATTGCTGATTCTGGATCAGCATCAGCGTCCCCTACCAGCCACCGTTCCGGGTGAAATGGCCGTTTGTGGTCCCGGATTGGCGCGGGGATATCTCGGTCGACCAGGTTTGACGATGGATCGCTTTCCGACGCGTTCCGATGGTCGGCGCGTCTATCTGACCGGTGATCGAGGGCGATGTCGTAGTGATGGAATGTTTGAGTTCTTTGGTCGAACCGATCACCAAGTCAAGCTTGGCGGTTATCGGATCGAGCTGGAAGAGATTGAGCAGGTGCTGAGGGGCTGTGCTTCGATCGCCGACGCAGCCGTTGCGGTCATCAATTCTGCATCTCCCTATCTCGTCGCCTATGTCTCGTTCGCGGATGACGCTTCGCCCGCTTCACTGGCGGAAGTACGCAAGGATGTTGCCACGCGACTGCCATCCTTCAAGCGTCCGCGTCATTACGAAGTGCTGGCGTCGCTCCCAAAAACCACCAGCGGCAAGATTGACCGAGGATTGCTACCGGAAGTCACCTACGACGAAGGCGATGATGAAAGTATCGTTGCCCCGCGGACGCCGCTGGAAGTTCATCTGTCCCAGGCGTGGTCGGAGATGCTCGGATTGTCCACCGTCGGTATTTATCAGGACTTCTTTGAATTGGGCGGTACCTCGCTTCAAGCTGCCACGATGGCCGCGCGGCTGAGCGAAGATCTGGAAATTCATGTGCCGACCTCGCTGCTGTTTGACCTGGCGGACATTGCCCGACTTGCAGCGCGTCTGGCGACGCTTCACCCAGATGAAATCGCGATCCGCTTCGGTTCCGAGTCGGTGGCGATTTATCCGAAGGGTGAGGATGAGGATGACTCGGAGGCGGAGCATCCGCTGATTGCGACTTTGAAGGACGAATCGGACGTGGAGACTCTACCGAATCCGCCCGCGCCTATCTTCATGGTTCATCCGCCCGGTGGAATCGTGGTTTGTTATCGAGAATTGGCGCAGCGGTGCGCAGACGGGCAGGCTTTCTACGCGATCCGTTCTCGAGGACTACATGGTGAGGAGACATTGCCCGAGACGGTTCAAGAGATGGCGGCCGACTACATCGATGCGATTCGTCATGTCCGTCCGCACGGACCGTATCAGTTGGGCGGTTGGTCTCTCGGCGGAATGATCGCTTATGAGATTACTCAGCAGCTGTCGGCGGCTGGAGAAACGGTGGAGCGGCTGATCTTGCTCGATACGGCTATTCCTGAAGGGGCGAGCGATCTTGTGCCTGCCGATCAGCAAAGCAATGCGGGTTTGGAATATGGAATCGAGATGACACTGGAGGAATTGGGCGCGCTCAATCCTAGTGAGCAGTTACCGATTCTGTGGGAGCACGCGAAGAGCTTGGGTGTTCTGGAAGAGGATGCCCCTGCGGAAGTGGTTGAGCGAGCGCTGCAGGATTTGAAACATCTGTTTCATCATCATGCGGATCTCGTGTCCAAGTACAAAATGTTGCCGTGCCCCGTCGGGATTCTGCTCTTTCGTCCCCAGGAAGTTCCGTTCGAAGTCAAACTCTGTGAGGATCGTGGTTGGGGATCGCTGGCGCCCAAAGTTGACGTTGCCGTCGTTCCCGGTCACCATCACAGCATGGTTCAGCCACCGAATGTCGATCAAATCGCGGCTCGGATTGGCTCTATCGAAGGCTAACGCTCGACAAGGAGTGAGTCGGAGGATCCGATAATGACTTGCAGTCGATGAGGCCAACGGTTCGAATCACCGTTCTTCATTGAGGGGACGTTCACCATGTTGAAAATTCGCCGGTATCTGCAACGCGACTCTGTTTGCTGCCACCGTTCACATTCCGAATTCCATTTTCTGTGTCGACCTTGGCGCTGTCGCTTGGCATGGCAACTGCTTTTGGTCTTCGTCTCAGGGACAAGTGTCGTTGCCGACGATGTGACGCCTCAGGGCGATCAGCCTGACGCTCAGCGTAGCGAGCAGTTTCGGACGACGAAGGTGGCGCGGTCCTCCACTCCAATCGTCATTGATGGAAAACGGGATGAGGCCGCATGGGCCGAGACGCGGCCGTTGGATGCGTTCGTTTTCACTTGGTGGAAGCTGGGCGATGGTGATCGCCAACCTACCGATGCGCGGATGCTGTGGGATGAGCGATACCTTTACGTCTCCTTCCATTGCGACGATAGCCGTGTCGAAGCGACTCGAGAGGAACGTGATAGTCCGGTCTATCGGGATGATTGTGTCGAAGTCTTCGCCTCGCCGGTGTTTGATCATCCGGAACGCTATTTCAATCTCGAAATCAATGCTCTGGGGACGGTCTTGGACAATTACCGACCCGACGGAAACGAACCGAAGACCCCATGGGACGCAGAGGGCCTTCTTGTGGCGACGACGGTGGACGGTTCGCTTAACAAGGCAAGCGATGTGGACCGCGGCTGGACCGTCGAGGTAGCGATTCCGTTTGCGCTTTTTCCCACCGCCATTCCGGGTGGGACACCACAGGTCGGGGATCGATGGCGACTGAACCTACATCGATTGGAAGATAACATGGCGATCAAAAGCCAGTGGTCTCGAGGTGATGAGTCGAGGCCGATCTTTCATACACCGGAGTTGTTTGGCACGATTGAGTTCGTCGACGAGCAACCGTAGGCCGATAGGGACCGCAAGTCGTCGCCATTGAAGGCAGGGTGGTTCTCGATGTTCAGCGCCCAATGAGAGCCGCACGATGATATACGCGATGTTAAGCGCGCGATGAATCGAAAGCCGAAGGATCCACGATCACTGTGGCGTGGCAACCGGGTCGACAGGGGCGTCCGTCCCGAAAATGTCTCGATACAGCACGAAGAAGCCACCAAACGTGATCGGTAACAGAAAGAAGACAGGGAAATAGCACGCCATCGCTGCCAGCATGGAGATGAACGTAAAGACAAACATCGCCCATGCCACACCCCAAAAATTCCGGATGACTCCGCGAGCGCTCATCTTCACAGCCGCCACGCCTTTCAGATTGCGATCGGCGATCAATTGGAACGTGAATAGGAACGGAAGAGTCACCAGGATATTGACCGCCAGCATTACAAAGTACATCACGACAATGCCAACCGTAATCGCCGGCGAAATCGCGGGCGGAGGCCCGTTCGGAGTTTGGGAAGCCGAGATCACCGGCCAAAGTAGCATACCCATAAGGGCGAACATGAACGGCAAGATCACGACCATCGAGATTCCGATCATGATCAGGAACGCGATGAAGGATTCCATGAAATAGTCGAAGCCGCGAAACAGAGTTGCGAATTCAGCCTTTTGTCCTCGTTCACGCTGGATGAAGCAAAGATAGACCCCCACTAGAATCGGGCCCATGATCAAGCCGAACGGAACGGCTGAACCAATAATGATTCCGATAATGGTAATGCCCATGAACAACCAGTATTGATCTCCAATCAATGCGTAGGAACGCTTCAGCAATTCGATCGGATTGACCGACACCTTGCGGATGCCAAAATCCTCGGGTCGAACAGAGTCGGTCGGTGCGTAAGGATTCGCGTCGTCACTCATGCTATTTCTCGGCTATCGGAATCGCTGATAGAAGATCACTTTTTACCATAACTGCTACACCATCCGTCCACTCCGGTTGCGACGCTTGCGTTTGTCACTGCAATGCTTGCCAACGATCGGTGGGATGCGACGCTTGCATCAACGATTGGTCGCTTCCGATTCAACGGCTTCGGGTTGCGTCGAAGACACATGCTTGCGTAACGCTTGCGTCATCGCATCGGTGACCCAACGATCTTTCACTGGGCTGCCCATCAGCATCAAAGCGAAATTGTCGGCGAGCACTTCCTCGGGGTGAATGATGTACCTGGTGTTCTGGCCGATCTGACGGCGAAAATCAGGGTTTGCAGGTGAATGAAACACTGGTTTAGAGTCGACAAGTTTCGGCTGCCAACGGTCACCCATCTGCTCCACTTCCATCAGCTGAAATGACAGGTAGGAAAACAGTCCGGCGTTCGTCTTGGCTGAGAATGGCGACTTCGCAAAAAGGACGGGAGCGGCCGAAACGCTTGTATCCTCATCCAGCTTGATGTCGATGACGTGTTCGATGATCGGCGCGTCAGGATTCGTGATTTTCAGCGGTTGAAGTTGCTGGGGAAGGTCGATCTGCGATGCACGTTGAAAACCGATCGTGGCATACAGCTCGTCGCGAAGTTTCGGGTTGTTTCGTGATAAGACATGGAACAATTCATGGGCCATTAGCTTCCTTGGCGGTTTCGCTTTACTACCCAATTGTCCCTTCGGGGCCGCGATGAAATTTCCCCGTGTGTAGGCTGCGCCAGATTCCTCACGCCCCGTGGTGTGCAACAGCATGATCGGTTCTTCGACTTGAATGCCAAGCTCCTCCAATGGTTTGGCAAGCGACTGAATCGCGCTGGTTGCCCATTGCCGTTCCTCATCGGGCCAATCGAGGGCTTGCTCACCTACGAACTGGAGAAGGCCCTTCGTCCCGGGATCCAGCTCACTGCGAATGCGAACTTGACGGTCAAACTGGCTCCATTGATCGGTATAGAGATCCGGTTGCTGAAGTAATGCCTTGGCCTGTTTTGCAGTTGCAAAGACAAAGGAGACACCACCGGCGGTGATAGCCTGTGACTGATCTCCCGGCGTGTCGGGGTCTTGCGCGATCGCCGGTAGGGCGTGGGCAGTTAACAGGAGAAAAAACACGATGCACTTCTTCATGAAATCGCCACTACGTGATGAAACGAACTGTGCCTCGGGGCGGGATCGCTTTGCGCTCGCGGACACGATGTCTGTCTCACGTATACGCAAGCGGTTGTGGCCTTAGCCTAAGCGTTCGCATGACCGCAGAACAGAGTCGGTGATGCGATAGAAGGCGAATGATCAATTGTCTGATTCACGCCCGCCACTCCCCACGGGTATACTTTCACGAAGATCACTTTCCTCGCTTTCATGAGCTTTCACCATGCTGTCACCCAAGCTACTTCAATTTGCGTTGATTTGGATCGCAACTCTGTTGACGCCGTATGTAGTCATGGCCCAGGGACTGAGTGATCCGGGCGCGTTCATTCCGCCATCGGCTGTTTTTGCTGCTCGCGTCAATGTTCCAGTTGCGCTCGAAGCGCCGATGATGGAAATGGCTCCAGTCGAGATCGCATCCGCATGGTTCCAGCAGAACCTCGGAATCGAGCTGTCGTCGTTGGAGGAGTTGAAGCTGGTCGTTGGAATGCCGGCAGGTCCCGGGCCACCTCCCTTCGGAGCGGTGGCGCGTCTGACAGAAGACTTTGACGTTGAGAAGATCAATCGGAAACTGTTTGGGAAAATCACTCCGCGGGACGCGAACGGTCGGGACGTGCATGTGCTCACATTGGGCTCTGATCAAATGGTTCTCGACGTGATCGAGGACCGCACCGTGGTCTTGGCGAGCCCGCCGATGCATGCGGCAATGTTGTCTTCCGACGCGGGAGATGGTCCGCTTGCTAGTTTGCTGGCAGAAAACCCGATGGGCGACCGCGCTGCCCAATTGATTGCCGCCGTTGAGCCGGCGCGGGAAATGTTGCTTTCGGTCGGAGCTGCGTACAGCGAAAAGATGCCACCGCAGCTTCAGGAGATGGTGAGGATTCCAGAATTGCTAGATGCAGCCGTCCTGAAAGTAAGCCTGGACGAGTCGAGTGCCCTGAACCTGTCACTGCTTACAGACAATGAAGCGACGGCGTCCGAACTTGCGAACATCCTGGTGAATGGCATTGCGTTTGGTAAGGAGATGGCGATTGCCAAGTCGGAAAGCGAAATGCTTGGTGAGGGGCCGATGGCTGATGCGCAACGCGCGTACACTCGGCGTATTTCAACACAAATCGCTGAAATGATGACACCAAAGCAGGTTGGCAGTAGCCTCGAAATCGAAACGATGCAGGGCGGTTCGGTTGCCACCACGGGCGTGCTGGTGGGGTTGCTGCTACCGGCAGTGCAAGCCGCCCGCGAAGCCGCGCGGCGAATGTCAGCTTCGAACAACCTGAAGCAAGTTGGGCTCGCCTTTCATAATCACCATTCGGCGTACAAAAAGCTTCCAGCCGCCACCATTACGGATGAACAGGGAAACCCATTGCTCAGCTGGCGTGTCGCTCTGCTTCCGTTTCTGGGGGAACAAGAGTTGTACGATCAATTCCGGTTGGATGAGCCATGGGACAGCCCGCACAACATTCAGTTTTCGAAGCTCGACCTACCCTTCTTTCAAGATCCGAGTCTGCCGTTGCCGCCTGGGATGACCGTTTTTCACGCCCTGATTGGTGACGGCTATGCCCTGAATTCTGACGGCGAAACGAAGTTTCGTGAATTTCTGGATGGGTTGAGCAATACGATTTTGGTGGTCGAGGCCGATGCGAGTCAGGCCGTGCCGTGGACCTCGCCAGAGCGGTTGGAGTTGGACGTTCAGGATCCACTTTCACAAATGGGACACATTCACCAAGGAGGCTTTCACGTGCTGATGGCCGACGGAGCGGTAATCTTCATCACACACGCGATCGATGAAGACCTCTTTCGGGCTCTGCTCACCAAGGCAGGAAAGGAAGCGTTGCAGCCCTGATCACAATTCGTTCGCCTGTCGATGCAACAGGACTGTCGTCCGCGTGACAAGCTGCGTCCGCGCGGCTTGATGCATAACGGTGACATGCTGTGAGAGCTTTCTTGCAATTCTCTTGTTGAATCCCCATCAACCCGAGAGTCAGTCGCCCGAGACCTCAAACTCTCATTTGAAACTCTTTCGTCCCGAATGGCTTGCCGTTGATTTGCAGTGTGATTCGGTGCATTCCTGGGTAGAGCGTGTAGGTGGTTGCATTGGCGTGAAAGCGATGGCTCTTCTTCAATTCGGCAGTTTCGCCTTTTGCGATGGTCATTTGCTTGAGCTTGTGGACTTTCGACGCGAGGGTTCCATTGGCTTTTACGAAGTCGATCACGTAGTCGACGATCAACGGTTCGTCGCGATTGGCGGTGATCACAAACGAAAAGTGAATTGCTTCACCTGCCCGCACTTCCACAGCAGCAAGATTGAAAT
>JBPCVD010000174.1:0-22565 GCA_051010815.1 Rubripirellula sp. | reverse complement strand
CACTGACAGAAATGCGAGTTACACTGTTCAAGAATGGCGAAACTTCGATCGTCGCCGATTCCGCGAATATTCCACCCAATTTTTTGATTGAATCGACGCTTTGAAAGTGCCGCCAGACTCTCAATCGACCGACGGAATTGTCGATGCACACGTTCGTGCCGCCGCAGAGGGTGCGATCGGAGGGGGAGCGACGGTGACTGGTGATCCCGCGACCGGAGATCCCGCGACCGGAGATCCCGTGTCTGGCGATCCAGGTTTGGGCCGTGACAACGGGAACCCAAAGCCGAAACGCCGCCTCGGAATGTGGATCGCAATCGGTTTGATTCTTGGCGTCCTTTGTGGGGTCTTTTTCGGCGAGTATTGCGGTAGTCTCCAGGTGATCGGAAACGCCTACGTGGGCCTGCTGCAGATGACGGTATTGCCGTATCTCGTGTTGTCTCTGATTTCCAAGATAGGGCGGCTCAATGCGAATGAGGCTCGTCGTCTTGGGCTGACAGCGTTGGTTGTCTTGTTCGCGTTCTGGGGAATCGCGATTTTGCTGATCGTTGTGGTCTCGATCACACTGCCGCCGATCGAAGGTGCGACATTCTTTAGCCCCGATCACGAGCGTGCGAGTGTCATCGCGCAAGACTTCCTCTCGACCTTTATTCCCGCCAACGTCTTTCATTCGCTCAGTCGAGAATACGTTCCGGCGGTGGTAGTTTTCTGTCTATTCTTTGGTAGCGCATTGATGATGACGCCAAAGAAGGAGCCCTTGCTCGATTTCCTGGATCTTTGCTCCGCCGGGATCAGTCGAGTCAATCTCTTCTTGGTGCGTATGGCTCCGATCGGGCTCTTCACACTGACTGCGGCTGCGGCGGGGACGATGCACATTGAAGAGCTGTCTCGGCTGCAAGCCTATCTCTTCATGTTCACCATCGCCTGTGTGATCGCCACGTTTGGTGCGATGCCGCTGCTTCTGACGGGGCTCACACACATACGATATCGCGACCTCCTCCGCGCAGCTCAGGAGCCGATGCTGACGGCGATCGCCACGGGAAAACTGTTTGTCGTTCTGCCTCAGATATCCGAACGATGCGAAGAGTTGTTGCGAGGCGATGGTCCGCCTCCGTCGGGAATCGACGATTCGACGGCGAGCGTACTTGTGCCGTTGGCGTATCCGTTTCCGCACGTTGGCAAGATTCTGGCCTTCATCTTCATCTCATTTGCCGCCTGGTATGTGGGGCGAGGTCTGACTCCGGTTCAAACCGCCGAAATGGCGGCAACCGGTGCGGTCTCCAGTTTCGCGAGTCCACTCGTCAGCATGCCGTACATGCTTGATCGCTATCAGTTGCCACAGGACTTGATGGCGCTCTTCATTTTGCCGGGGTTCATCACGACGCGGCTCGCCGACGTCGTCGGTGTGATGCATTTGATGGCGTTGACCGTGATCGTGACGCAGTCCCTGCAAGGGCAATTGAGAATTCGATGGATGCGTTTGTTTGGATCGTCGGTGTTGCTCGTCGTTTGCCTTGTGATCGTGTGCGCGGCGAGTCGCTGGTATCTCGCTTCGACGAAAGTCGAATACAACCTGGATGAGCGGTTTCTAACGTTGGAAATCATCGATCGTCATGATGATGTCGTCGTGTACGAAGTAGGAGACGAGTTACCGGAGCGCGAACCGTATGAAGGTTCGACGTTGGATCGACTTCGCGAGCAGAAATTGCTTCGCGTGGGCTACCATCCTGACCATCTTCCTTATTCGTTCTTCAATCGAAAGAACCAGTTGGTTGGCTTTGATGTGGAACTGATGCATCGACTCGCCAAACGTTTAGATATTCGTCTGGAGTTCATTCCGTACGAATATGAGACCGTGATTGACCAGATTGACTCGGACGAAATTGACATCGCGGTGAGCGGACTGGTCATCAACCCGGAACGCTTGCTGAGGGTTGGCTTCACCCAGCCCTACCAAAACGCGACGGTGTCGGTCGTCGTGCCAGATCATCGACGCGACGAATTAGATGTCCGTGTTGGTGACAAGTTCGCGCCCAGCATTCGTCGCCTCGGCGCGTTGCAGGAAGATATCGCTGAAAACTCAAGACGGGCATTTCCGGAGGTTGAAGTCGTCGTGGTCGATTCCGTTCGCTCATTTTTTGATGGCGAACGGGAGGATCTGGACGGAATGATCATGTCGGCCGAGGAAGGGGCCGCCTGGAACGTGCTTTATCCCGATCACGCGGTGGTGCTTTCGAGTCCCCTGATTCAGCGTCCACTCGGTTTGGCGGTTCATCGCGACGATAGTGACTGGGTGCGATTCCTGGATCGTTGGATCGACTTCGAAAAGATGGATGATACGCTTGGCCGACTCCAAACTTATTGGGTCGAAGGTGGCGGAACGAAAGAGAAAGAGCCACGGTGGTGCGTGATTCGTAACGTTCTGCATTGGGTGCCGTGATCAACTCACCGGTTTTCCGCTGAGATGAGCGATGGTCGCGATGTGGCTGAGCGGAGCATTGGATTGGCGTTGACCGACTACCGAGTTTCGGAGGCGATGCGTGTCAGCGCGTTCACGTCCACGTCTTTGACGATCGTTCCGGGCTGACCCTTCCACCAGGTGATGGCCATCTCTTGCGTCCATTTGCCCGCGCATTCGCATCTCAACAGTTCTTGCAGGAGTTGCTTCGCGCTCGGCGTTCGATCGTTCACATCCTTCGCTAAGCATCGCATGACCACTGCTTCTAAATCAGCGGGCAGGTCGGGCCGGAATTCTCTTGGGCTTTGGGGCGATTCGCCAACATGCGCCAACATGATCTGCATTGGACTCTTTCCGACGAACGGTGGTCGTCCAGTGAGCAGGTAAAACGCTACCGCGCCCAACGCATAGATGTCGCTGCGAGGATCGAGTTTCTCAGGCGATGTCGCTTGCTCTGGAGACATGAAGGACGGTGTCCCCGCGACCATCGTAAAGGTATTGCTCAAACGATTGTCGACTTCGATTTCGCGAACGACACCGAAGTCAAGCAACTTCGTGAAGTCGTAAATGCCGCCGCGTTCGGAGGCGAAAATGTTGGCCGGCTTGATATCGCGGTGGACCATGCCGGCATCATGGGCCTCGCGTAGTGCATCGCAGACATCAACCAGAAAGTGCACGGCACGACCCGGCGGCAAGGGACCCGCAGCTTTCACGAGGTCCCGCAAGTTCATTCCCGGTAACAGTTCCATCGCGAAAAAGAAGACGTCTTCGTTGGTCTGCCCGTAGTCGTAGACTTCGATCGTGTGAGGGTGGGTCAATGCGGCCGTGGCTCGGACCTCGCGTTCAAATCGACGCAGAGCTCGGTCATCCGAACTCTTCTCGGGCTGAATTAGCTTCACGGCGCAGTTGCGTTTAAGCAGCAAATGCTCTGCTTCGTAGACCTGCCCCATTCCCCCCTGACCAATCAGTCTCAGGATTCGGTATTGAGCTAGCCGTCGCGCCTGAAACGCGGACAGTCGCGCGCCATGGATGGAGTGCGCCGCGAATATGGAGATGATTGCCGCGGCGAACGGCATCAGGGCTGGGGTGCCGAAGGCAGCCTTGGCAAGAATCTCCGCGACGTTGTCACTGGAAAAGTACTCTGCCAGCCAAGTAACCAAGATAGGAATCATGGCCATGGGAAGCATCACAGCGGCGGCGCGCTGCCAACGATTGGGCATGAACACGCCATACACGAAGATGATCAGTGTCCACGTAAAGTAATTCCAGTTGTTGGCGCTGATCAACGTCGCCGCTTCGGTTTCACCAGTTTTGCTATCGACCGCGAAAAGCATCAGGCGAACATCAATCACGATTGCAAGCAGTCCGACATTCGTCATCACGACTGCCTCGGCAATTCGGATCTGCGTCAGCGTCAGGTTATGCTTGAGGTGCAAGATCGACGCACAAATCAGGCTCACGACCAGCGCCAGGATTCGAACTCCGTATCCCCATTCTCGATAGTGATCGGTGAAGAGTTCGATGAGCGAGATAGCGATCAAGAACGCCATCGAGCATGCGATGATTAACAAACGCCGTCGAAGAACCTGACGGTTGTCTTCCCAGACGTCCTTTTGAACGAGGTAGGGATCGGCTTCCGAGGGTGGAGTGACGACGATTCCTTTTTCGATCGTCGGCTCGGAGTCGCTTTCTTCCAGCACCGTCTCTTCGCGGTGATGCTCGAGAAGAGATTCCACTTCCCTCAAGGCAAGTTCGTCGTCGGCGCATTCCGCGTGGACATAAGCGTCACGTTGATTCGCCGGTAGCGCAATCGCCTTCGCGAAAATTTCTTTGACTCGCGCGTACTCGGATGGCGTCACGTCACGGTCTCACCGGTAAGTTCTCGACGCAGCCAGGCGCGAAGCATCGTCCAGTCGGATTCGACTGTCCGCTTTGACACGCTCAGCACCTCCGCGACCTCTTCGACGGTCAGTCCACCATAGAACCGCAATTCGACGATTTGAGCTTGTCGTGGGTCGAGTTTTGCAAGTTTGTTCAGTGCCTCTTCGATCGCCAACACATCTTCATCGTTCCGATTGCTGACGCACAGGTCATCGGCCAGCGAGATTCGATGCATTCCTCCGCCACGTTTCTTGCTGTGTTTACGACGGGCATGGTCGACCAAGATGCGTCGCATCATCTTTGCACCGATCGCGAAGAAGTGCGTCTTTCCCTGCCAGTCCACTTCGCTCTGCCCGAGCATTCGCAGGTAGGCTTCGTTGACGAGGGCGGTGGGCTGAAGCGTGTGTGCCGGGGATTCGTGACGCAAGAGTTTTTGCGCCAAACCCCGAAGGCGGTCGTAGACGAGTGGCATCAAGCGGTCCGCAGCTTCGTCCTCGCCATCGGTAAGCTGCAAGAGCAGTTCAGCGACGATTTGCTCGTCGGATTTCGTGTCATCGGACATCGCAGCATCCGCCTGTTGGCTAGGCATCCGTCCGTGCCGAGTCGTTCGACGCATGAGCGACAGGTGTAAGCGTGTACCTGTGCGCGTCGCAAAAACTCAGCCGCGAAAGCGGACGCGAAATTGTGAGAAATATCTGCGGAGGGTCGCGTTGATGCTCGCGTTCCTCATCGAGACCGGAAGAAAGACACAGCAAAAGTTTAATTGAAGGAAGCATTTCGTTGCAATCCACCGCGGAATCTCTGCCCCAACCCGTTGAAGCACCAACGGATGGAGACTTGATCGATGCCACGTTGCGCGGTGATTCGAGAGGCTACGAGCAACTGACTCGTCGCTACCAGGATCGACTCTTTACATCCGTGCTGCACGATGCAGGCTGTCCCGTCCTTGCGGAGGATATTGTCCAAGATGCCTTTGTCAAAGCCTATCTACATCTCAGTACGTTTCGCAAGGAAAGCAACTTCTACACGTGGCTGTATCGGATCGCCCTTAACGCCCGAAGCACGTACTATCGCCGACGCCAGCGAATGCTGTCCCTTGAGTCGCTGGGAAACGATTGCGAACGAATCTCCACCGCGCACCGAGACTCACCATCTCGTGCCCTCGAGCGTCGCGAGGAATGCTGGCAGGTCCGCGAGGCATTGAAGCGGCTGGACGAACATTATCGGACCGTTCTCGTGCTCCGGGAGTTCGACGGATTTGACTATCAGACCATCGCTCAGTTGTTGGAGTTGAAGGTTGGAACCGTCCGTAGTCGATTGTCGCGGGCTCGCGAACAAATGCGTCGGCAGCTCGCGACCTACGTCACAGAGACGGTCGCGGACCCCAGGGCCAAAGTCTCCCCGAGTCCCGTCCTCTCGAGTCCGTTCGATGCAACTGCGACCGGATCGACCGTGGACACCGATGTGGAAACGCTGGTCGATATCGACGACGGTGAAGTTAGCGAACGTATCCGCGAAGCTTTGAAGACATCGGTGTAAATTTTCGATGTGGGGTTTGTCCACCGCCTGAAACCCATTTGCAGCCGGAAACCTAGTTGGAGTCTGAATCGCCAGAGTCCCACTGCGAGCATTTGATCGCCTAGACTGAGACGTGAAGCAAGTCCGCTTCCTGAATTCAAAAACTGAGACAACAAAAGCAACGGAGATCGATATGACCATTCAATTGTCAGAGAACGCAAGCACCAAGATGTTGGATGTGCGCGTCTCTGGAAAACTGTCGGCCGAAGACTACGAGAGCTTCGAGCCGGCCGTGGAAGGTTTGATTGGCCAGGTCGGAAAGATCAAGATCCTGTTCGTGATGCATGACTTTCACGGTTGGGAGCTCGGCGCGGTTTGGGAAGACATCAAGTTTGCGACCAAGCACTGCTCCGATATCAGCAAGATTGCGATGGTCGGGGAGAGTGATTGGGAGAAGTGGATGTCGACCATTTGTAAACCCTTCACGAAGTCGACCATCAAGTACTTTGATGCTACCGATGAAGAGGCGGCGGTCGCTTGGCTTGCGGAAGAATGATTTTTTGAAAGCGTCATCGCGAAGCCGGGGATCACGCGGTTGGTGGCGGGGGCATTTCTCCTGTCACCGACGCCTGGGGGATCGGCCCGCGACGCGCGCTGACCGCACTTTTGGCTGCGTCACGTCCGTTGGGGGATTTGATAATGAGGCGATGATTCGGAGTCTCGGATCCTCAGAATTGGTCGTGGACCTGCCGGCGACCGCCAAATAAGCTTGTACTTCTTCTTTTTTGCGGCGCGACTATTCGGCCAATGCCACCAATCCTTTGATGAGGTCTCGATGAGGTTCATGCGTGTTCAAGCTGCGGCTTGCTGGATCGCCGTGTGGTGCATCAGCTGCCTGACTCCGGCGGTGGGCCAGGAGGCGTCACCGGCTGACGCGACTGGAAGTGAAGCCTTGGCCGCTGATGATCCCATTGGTCAGGAACGGGCGAAAAAAGAAATCTTGGCCGCGGCAGCGTCATACGTGCAGGCATTCAATCAGCGTGATGCGGAAACGCTGCAGGCATTCTGGACGAAAGATGGCGTCTACACCAGTCGCGCGACTGGCGAACGTGTCTTGGGTCGTGAGTCGATTGCGGATGAATTTGCGGAGATCTTTGCCGATGATGACGGACCGAAGTTGGCACTGACAACCGATTCCGTGGAGTTGATCTCGCCAGGCGTTGCCTTGGAGCGGGGCAGGGCCGTTGTCACTCAAGGAGAGGATGTCAAGGAAAGCCGTTATGACGTCGTCTATGTGCAACGCGATGGGAAGTGGTTGATTGATCGAGTCACCGAAGAACCGATAGTCCCGCCGGCTCCCAGTCACTATGAGCAGTTGCAGGGTTTGGAGTGGATGATTGGCGACTGGAGTGATCAGGGCGAAGATTTTCAGTTGGAAGTCTCCTGCGACTGGACCCGCCAGAGGAACTTTATTTCAAGAACGTTCAAACTGAAGCGTGATGACGGCTCCGTTTCCTCCGGCTTGCAACTGATCGGTTGGGATGCCCGAAGGGAGGAGATTCGCAGTTGGCTATTCGATTCCGACGGCGGTGTTGTCACGGGAGCTTGGGAGCTTCGAGATGACCGATGGTTTGTGGTTTCGGTGGCAACCCTGGCTGATGGGTCTTCTGGTTCGTTCACCAGTCTGTTTCGTCCGCTGGAGGATGGCAGTTACGCATGGCAGAAGATCAACCGAGTCCATGATGGCCGTCTGTTGCCAAATATTGACGAAGTGATTGTGCGTCGCAGGTAGACGTGGCGGCCCGTCGCCTACGGCGAGCTTTGAGAATCTTAATATCCGTATATCCTTCCAAGCCTCTGTTCAGTCTTTGATGAGAAAACCAATGTCCCAGTGGAAGCGGTCGCTTGCTGTTGTTGCCCTCGCGCTGCTGGCCAGCATCTTCTGTTGCCAAGATCTGTTTGCCCAACGAGGTCGCGGCGGACGGGGTGGTGGCGGCATGCGCGGTGGAGGAGGCATGCGAGGCGGCGGTGGAATGAGTCGGCCCTCGATGGGGCGATCCCCCAGCATGAGCCGACCTTCGATGAGTCGCCCATCGATGCAGCAGATGAACCGGCCGTCGCAGCCGATGAATCGACCCTCGAATTTTCCCTCGACAGGAAGGCCAACAGGTGGACGCCCAGCGACCGGTGGGCGTCCAGCGACTGGTGGACGTCCTGGGTCGGGGCTTCCCACGACCTTGCCCGGCTCCGGGTTGCCCACCACTCGGCCAGGCACGGGATTGCCCGGTGGTGGCGGAGGTGCAACGAGACCTGGTTCGCCCACGACGAGACCTGGTTCGCCCACGACGAGACCTGGCTCAGGATTGCCATCTGGGAATCCTGGATTCGGAGGATCCATTGGGACAGGGGGTCCCGGATCGGGAATGCCAACCACACGTCCCGGTTTCGGATCACCGGGATCTGGCATGCCGACGAACCTTCCGTCTCAAGGACAACTCAACAATTTTCTGAATCTGGACCGGCCCTCCACGCGGCCGTCGACGCCGGGCAGCGGAGGTGCGGCGGGCGACTTTCTAAAGAATCGTCCTAGCACACTCCCCGCGCCTGGGAATCGTCCGGCTGATCGACCTGGAGCAGGCGATCGACCGGGACAGTTGCCTGGAGATCGACCAGGCAACGGAGACCGACCGGGTATTGGAGATCGACCGGGCAATGGTGATCGACCGGGACAGTTGCCTGGTGACCGGCCGGGCGCTGGTGATCGACCGGGCAACGGAGACCGACCGGGCAACGGAGACCGACCGGGTATTGGAGATCGACCAGGCAATGGAGACCGACCGGGACAGTTGCCGGGAGATCGACCGGGTATTGGGAATCCAGGTGTTCGGCCGCCCGGACATCTTCCTGGTCAGCGTCCACCCGGCACCCGTCCGCCGGGATGGCGTCCTCCGGGATCACGTCCTCCAGGTTGGCGTCCACCGGGTTACCGTCCACCTCGTCCCGGGCATCTTCCCGGGTATGGTCCGGGATTCTGGGGCGGTCACGGGAATTGGCGTTGGCGTTGGGGCAACTACCGCCGCAACTGGTGGGCTTGGGCTACGGCCGGTGCAGTTACCGGTTGGCTCGTTGGATATGGAGAGCCGGTCTACTACGATTATGGAACCGACATCTACTACGAAGGCGACAACGTCTACTACGACGGAGAAGTCATCGCCACAGCTGACGAATATACGGAGCAGGCGCAAGCCTTGGCAGAGAATGTTCCGGAGGTCGACCCAGACGATGTCGATTGGTTGCCGCTCGGAGTCTTCGCGCTTGGCGAAAAGGAAAGCGACGACATGGAAGATGCCACCTTGTTCTTGCAGCTTGCGATCAGCAAGGAAGGGATCATCGCAGGAACTTTTCAGAACACTGCGACCGACAAAACCGTGGAAGTGGAAGGAACGGTCGACAATGACTCCCAGCGAGCTGCGTGGGGGCCGGTCGATGAGAGCTGGCCGATCATGGAAACGGGCCTCTACAACTTGACGGAGAATGAGGCTGGCGCGTTGGTTCATTTCGAAGATGGCCAAACTCAGCAATGGAACATGGTTCGGCTGGACGAACCGACTCAAGACGAAGAAGGAAGCGGGGGCAACCAGGGTGACCCCAGCGCCCAGTAGTCGCGATCGAGCGGAGCTGATGGAACGGGGCTGATCGAAGCGTCAGGTGCGACTCTGCAGAGCGGCACCTAGGTAGGTTTTCTCCGATCCCAGGTTTCCAGGAGTTCGCGCTCAAATCGAAGAATTGGCGGAGGATGCGACGGAATTGCCCTCCCAGAGGTGCTGCCGTCAAAGGTACGGAGTGCGAAAAGGCATTTGGAAGTCGTGCCAAAGTCAGCCTGTTTTGGCTATCATGAGTTAACAACGACCACTAGAAGAAGTTCGAAAGTCCGCATCCACGATGCCGGTTTTCGTATCCAGGAGACGAACATGTCCCGCTCCATCCGAGCATCCGTTTGTTGCGCACTGTTGATTGCAGTTGCGGCGCCCGCCGAAGCGAGAATTTGGAAAGACTCCACTGGCCTGTACACGCTCGACGCCGACCTCGTCGGATTTGATCGCGACACCGTCGTGTTGCAGCGTCAGAACAAGGAGTTGGGCTCGATCGCCATTGCTCAGCTTTGTCCGGAGGATCAGGAGTACCTGAAGTCAAAGGAGGCGCAAGAGATTCACTCCAAGAATCTGGAAACGAATCAAACTTGGACGCTTGCGAGCGGCATGCAAGTCTTGGGCAAGGTGGTCAACTACGATCAACGCGAGGTGACGGTCCAAAGACGGCGGGGAAGGATCTATGTGGGCGATACGCTCTACAACAACTTGCCGCAAATCTATCAGCAAATGTTGCTGAAGGTGATCGCGCATGAAGAGGCCATTCCAATGCCGGACCGATCGGCACTCGACCTGTGGGTTCGAAGTCTTCGTGGACAGCCCAAGACGTTCAATTTGGAAGGTGTCGTGCTGGAGTTGGAAAACGGCAACGAGTACGCGGTTCCGTTCTTCTTGTTCGCAGACAAAGATCAGGGGTTGCTCAAGAGTGGCTGGGAGGCATGGCTGCAGGGTCAAGGTGGCGCTCAGCCGCCGGCCAACGCGATCGCCGCGACCAACCCGGCCACGCCTCCTGCTGGGAATCCGCCCGCCGGTTCGAATCCTGCGGCCGCTCCGCCCGCTCCCAATCCTCCGGGTGCGGCAAACCCACCTGCAGGCGCCAACGCGACCAATGCTGACGCAAACGCCGCCAATGCGGCAATCGCCAAGCTCAATGCTCTTGGTAACGTGAATCCACTGGGCAACCTGAGTCCCGAAGCAAGGGCCGAGGCGCAGGCGAACATGCAAGCGGAGCAAGCGTCATCCAATCAGAATTACGCCGAGGACGACCATTCGTTGCATTTGCAATCGTTGGCAGCGACGTATCAGCAAGACCAGCAAGTGAATCGTCAGATTGCGATGATGAACCTGAACATGCAGGCGATTCAATCTGGTTTGACGTCGGCTTGGGAGGTCACGCTCTACCCGGTGGCCGGGAACCCGTATCCGCCGCGTTGGGTGGTGACGATGGGCCGCAACAGTGAAATCGCGACGCAGCTCGCAGTGCGGCAAAATCCAGGATTCGCCCCAGGCCCGGTCAGACGGATCAGCAACTAGCGTCCGTCGGACCCCTTTGATGGACCGTGCTTGCGCCGCGCGGTCTGGAAGATGCTAAGCCGGTGGCAGACCGCCGGCTCGGTGTTCCAACGGCTCTCGTTGCCGACGCAAACCATGCGACGGGTTTTTCAACGGCTGGTTTTTCCAACGGCTGGTTTTTCCAATGACGCCACGCTTTCCTCAACGCGGTGGCATCTGCGCTGCGTCGGTTTCTTTAAAAAGACAAGGCGACAAGGCTTCGTGGCTTTAGGCCGTCGCGGCGGTGCGGGATCGGTACCCGTCCTCCCTTGGTCGGATTGGCATCGCAATCGAAACTCGCGCAACTCGGGACGCTTCATAGCCTTCGGAACTCGCGTTTTCCGATGATGGATGTGGTTCAATCCGCTCTTCGCTCGTACATTCGTTCCGAGATTTGAAGGCCGACGAGCCGAGCAATCACGATCGCGATGTACATTTGCCCGGTCATTGCTTCGAGGTTGGAAAGCATGCGTGCGGGCTTCGTCACGGGCACGATATCGCCGTAGCCCAGCGTGGTCAGCGTGACGTTGCTGAAGTAGATGAACTCGCTCACCATGTCTTGTTGAATTCCGCTTCGATCCAGAACTGGCAATGCGAAAGCGGTCGGCTGATAAATCTCCAGCAGCGAGTAAATCAGGGCCCATACCAGACCTAGCACAAAAAAGATCGCGATCGCACCAACGATTCGGTCCGAGTCGGGTGGTCCGGCCCCGAAAACGCTTTCGCACAGCGCGATCAACAGTGACGCGAACACGGCCAAGTACGACAGGTAGACGACGGTCAAAAGTGCGGTCGAGGCGTATCGTTCGGCGAGACAGGCGCCAGCGAAGGCAACGATTCCGAGCGTGATCGAAAAGACCATGTTGACCTTCGAATTCGAAAGCGTTCGGATGGCCGAAAGCACGATCCCAAAGAACATGGCGCTGAAGATGATTCGTTGAATGGCCGACCCACCACTGAGAAAGCTCTGTGCGACCGTGATGCCGACCAATGTGATCAGCAGTTCCAGGTGGCGCGTACGCCCCCAGAATCGCCACGTGCGGCCTTCGTTCAGGTCCCCTGATTCGCTCACGATGTCACCACTCGCCTGCCGCTGCATCGGCTAGCTGTTTTCGGAATCCTTGTCTGCTTCGCCCCTGTCTTCTTCCGAGTCTTCGCGTTGGGCGGTCTGCTCGGATTCGCTTGGCTGCTCGCGGTTATCGGAAACCTCAGCCACCGTCGTTTCGACCGCTCCGGACGCTGCGAGCGCGGGGGACTTCCTGCCCCAACGGAACTCGGCCAGACGTTGGAAGACGACGAAGAAGGTGGGAACGAATAGCAACGAGAAAATTGTCGCCGCGATCATCCCGCCCACGACGGCGTTACCCACCGCCTGTCGGCTGGCGGCTCCCGCTCCCGATGCAAACAGCAACGGTAGGAAACCAAGGATCGAGGAAACCGCGGTCATCAGAATGGCTCGGAAGCGGAGGCGGGCTGCGCTCGTTGCGGCATCACGGATCTCTTTACCTTTGCTTCGTTCCTGGCTGGCGAATTCAACAATCAGAATCGCGTTCTTACTCGCCAGCGCGACCAGCAGCACAATCCCGATCTGGGTGTAGGTGTTGTTGTCGGCATTCCTCAGTACCAACGCCAGCACAACACCAAGGGCGGCCAATGGAACGACCGCGATCACGGCAGCCGGGCTGGTCCAGCTTTCGTATTGGGCTGCCAAAACGAGGAACACCGCCACGACGGCCAGCAGGAAAATGAGTGCCTGACCGCTTCCCGCTGCCTTTTCCTGGAACGACATTCCGGTCCATTCGAATCCGAATCCCGGTGGGAGCCGCGAATCGGCCATCTGTTCCATCATCGTGAGCGCCTGGCCGGAACTGACGCCCGGTGCGGCGGAGCCGTTGATCGACGCACTGGGGTAAAGTTTGTAGCGTTGCACGACCGAAGGTCCGAATTCGTCTTTGACTTCGACGAGCGAACTGATGGGGATCATCCGACCTCCGGCATCACGCACATCCAATCGTTCAATGTCCTTCGGTGAGGCTCGGAACTCGGACTCCGCCTGAACGCGTACCTGGTACGAACGGTTGTTGTACGTAAAGTCGTTGACGTACGCCGATCCGAGGTACGCCTGCAACGTGCCGAACACGGTTTGCAGGGGCACTTCCATCGACTTGGCTTTGACGCGGTCAACCTTGGCAAACAATTGTGGTTCATTGGCGCGGAACGTCGTGTTCAAACCCATCAGACCGGACTGTCCATTTCCAGCGCTGACCAAGTCTTCCGCAGTATCCTGCAGTTGTGTGTAACCGGCGCCAGATTTGTCGAGGACTTCCATTTGGAAACCGCCTGCATTTCCCAAGCCATCGATCGGCGGCGGCGCAAACGCAAACGCAACCGCGCCTTGCACCTCCGCAAATCTTTTCGTCAGATTCGCCGTCACGCCTTCGATGCTCTTTTCATCCGTTTCGCGTTGGTCCCAGGGATCAAGAATGATGATCGAGAATCCAAGGTTCGATCCGGCATAGCCTCCCAGCAGCGAGTAGCCAGCGATCGAAAGAGAATCGGCCACCCCAGGCACTTCCTTGTACTTTTCGCCCAATTCATCCAGCACTTCGGTGGTCCGATCGGTCGATGCCGAGTCGGGAAGTTGGACATTCACGAATAGATAACCTTGGTCTTCCGACGGAACGAATCCTGTCGGCAAGGACGTGAAGAAGACACCGGTCAATGCGACCAAGCTGCCGTAGACGATCAGGACGAGCATCACCAGGCGGACAAACCAACGAATCACGAATCCATAGACGCTCGTCGCGCCATCGAACCCGCGATTGAACAAACGGAATCCGATGAATCGCGATTCGGTCGGGGGACGAAGCACAATCGCACAGAGAGCTGGGCTGAGCGTCAGGGCGTTGACGGTACTCAGCAGGACAGCGGCGGAGATCGTCAAGGCAAACTGCCGAAACAACTGTCCCGTGATCCCACCCATGAAAGCACTAGGGACGAACACGGCCAAAAGGACGAGCGTCGTTGCGATCACCGGCCCGGTTATCTCATCCATTGCTTTGACGGCGGCGTCCTTGGACGAAAGTCCGTCTGCCAAGTGCCGGGTGGTGTTTTCGACCACCACGATCGCGTCGTCGACCACAATTCCGATCGCAAGCACAATGCCAAAGAGTGACAGCATGTTGATTGAGAACCCAATCATGTTCATCACTGCAAATGTGCCGATGAGCGAAACGGGGATCGCCACCACCGGAACAATCGTTGCCCGCCAATCTTGCAGGAAGATGAAAATCACCAACACCACAAGTGCGACGGCGACGAACAGAGTTTCATAGACCTCGGAGATCGACGCTTCGACAAACAGGGTCGTGTCGAACGCAACGTCGTACTCGACACCCTTGGGCCAGTTGTTGCCGGACTTGAGCTCCTGCATCTTCGCGCGAATCAACTCGGCCGTTGTCAACGCATTGGCGCCGGGAAGCTGATAGATGGCGATCGAAGAAGAGGGAACGCCGTTGAATTTCGAATCGTAGGTGTAAGTTTTGCCACCCAATTCGACACGGCCAAGGTCACGGATTCTCAGTGTTCGGCCATTGTCGCCAGTCGCCACAATGATCTCTTCGAACTCTTCGACGTCCACCAATCTTCCGCGGGCGCTGACGGAAAACTGAAAGGCGGTGCCGTCGGGGGCCGGCGGGGCTCCAATTTGGCCGGCCGCGACTTGCACATTCTGTTCTCGAATGGCATCCAGCACGTCTTCGGTGGTCAGGTTTCGCTGCTTCAGTTTGCGCGGATCGAGCCAGACTCGCATGCTGTAGTCGCCAGCCCCGAACACCGTGACGTCGCCCACGCCTTTGAGACGGCTCAGTTCATCTTTGACGGTCAACGCGTAGTTGCTGAGAAAGAGCGAGTCGAGGCTATCGTCAGGGGACGTCAATGCGATGAACTGCAAGATCTGCGTTGAACGCTTTTTCGTCGTGATGCCCTGCGAGCGGACTTCCTGAGGCAGTTGTGGTTCCGCGATCGACACGCGGTTTTGAACCATCACCGACGCGATGTCCATGTCGGTGCCAAGTTCGAACGTAACGGTCAGGTTGTACGTTCCGTCGTTGGCGCTCTTGGAGGACATGTACAACATCCCCTCGACGCCATTGACCTGCTGTTCGATGGGGGTGGCGACGGTTTCCGCGATCGTTCGCGCGTTGCCGCCGGGGTAGGTTGCCGTGACCTGGACCGTTGGCGGCGAGATCTCGGGAAATTTCGCAACCGGTAACGCCCCAAACGAGACGAAGCCCGCGATCATGATGATGATCGAGATCACCGATGCGAAGATCGGGCGGTAGATAAAGAAACGCGACATCTGCGGCTCGGATTCCGGATTGCGATCGTGTGGAGTTCAGTCGTGGTGGCTACTGCGCGTTGCCGCCGTCTGGTGTTGGCTGCGCGCCCGTGTTCGCGGGTGGCACCGTCGCGTCGCCGCTCTGAGTAGCATCTTGCGGAGGCTGCGTGGCGTCGGTCGCGGGCATCGGTTGTGCGGAGGGTTGCCCTTGTCCGCGAAGTAGCGATTCGCCGTCGGCTTCCAGCTCAACTGATTCTGGAATGACTTCCAGCGTCGGTCGAGCTCGTTGCAGGCCGTCCACGACCACCTGGTCCGATTCCGTCAGACCTTCCTGGATGATCGCCCATCCAGTCACCGTTTGACCCACTGTGACCCGTCGGCGTTCAACGACGTTGTCGGAGTTCACGATCATGACGAACACGCCTTGATCACTTCGTAGCAGCGATGCCTCGGGCACCAGCAGCGACTTGACGGAGTCGGAGGCAGGGACGCGAACGGTCACGAACAATCCAGGCACAAGGCGTCCATCCGAGTTGTCGAACGTGGCACGCAGGCCGAGGGTTCCCGTCTCAGATTGAATTCCAGATTGGTCGACGTAATCCAGTTTGCCCTCAAAGGGAAACCCTTCGTCCGTTTCGCGACGCAGGTAGACTTTGTGCCCTCGCCACTCTCGCTCGTCAAATTCGTCTTCGTCGGCGCCGGTGGCCAGTTGACGGGCTTTCATGAATTCCAACAGATCGCGGTCGCTGATGCTGAAATTCGCGAACACCAAATTGTCGTCAACGACCGTCGCCAGATGGCTTCCGTTTTCGACGAGATTTCCAAGTTTGAAAAAGGTCTTGGTAATCCTGCCCTCAATGGGAGCCCCAACGTTGGTGTAGCCGAGATCGAGTTGGGCCTGGGCAAGGTTCGCGTCCGAGCTTCCCTTTTCCGCGCGTGCCGCTTCGGCATTTGCTTTGGCTGACTCGACGGAGGCCTTGGCAGCGTCGAACGCGGCCAGTGCGGCGTCGTACTGTGCCTGCGAACTGGCTTGCTGGACCTTGAGTTGCTCTTCCCGTTTCAGGTCTTGTTCCGCTCGCCCGACCTCGGCCTCCGCCGTCTTGATGTTGGCTTCCGCCACACCGATCGATGCTTCGGCTGCGGAAACGGCGGCTTGAGCCGAGTTCACTTCCGCTTGGTATTGGTCAGGCTCGATTTTGTATAGCAGACGGCCCGCTTTGACCGACTGTCCGGGCTGGAAGTCAATCGCCTGAATGAAGCCGCGAACACGTGCTCGGATTTCGGCCTCCTCTGAAGCTTCGGTCCGTCCATTTTGTTCCAAGAAGGGCGTGATCTCAGTCGACACGGGATGGGCGACTGTCACCTTGGGCGGAGGAGGAGCGACATATTCGTTGCTGGCACGATTGCAACCGACCAGGGCCGTGACGACGCCGGCGATGGCGAAGCATGGGACCGATCGGAAAAGCGCTGGCTTGATCATCCAAGAGGCTCGATCTGGGGGCTCGTGAGAAGTGGGATCACATGAAACATGCGATGGCAACCAGTGTAGACGTTAGGGGGGAGTGTTGTCGCAGGGGTATCGCGCGAGGGGTCATACCGCTCCGCCTTCCCGTGATGTCCCGATCCGCCTTTCCAGCGAGATTAAGTTGGCTGTGATTTTGGATCGGCTGTGACGAGATTAAAGGTCCAGCGGCCAGCCATCAGGTCTGCAATCGGACGGGTTGTTTCAATTCGCCCAAGCACGATCTTGATAGCGGCCATGATGGGCGTTGCCAAAAACATTCCGATGATGCCCCACATCATGCCCCAGAACATTAGGCCGACAAGGATGGTCACCGGGTGCAAGTCCGAGGAGTTGCCCATGATTTTGGGTTCGACAAAGTTCCCGCTGATCATCTGAATCGTACAGACCACCGAAATCGTCGCCACCATCCAAAGGAGGCTTCCGTTCGGGTCCAGGATGATCAATGGAATGGGCAGCAGGCTTGCGACGATGGGCCCCACGTTGGGAACGAAGTTCAAAAGAAATGCCATCACGCCAAACGTGAACGCCATCGGAACGCCGAATAGACGCAGCGCGACGCCGAAGGCGAGTCCGGTGAAGATCGAAATCACCGTTTTCAGCGAAAGGTAGGATCGGATCTGCTGATCGACTTCTCGGATCGTCGGTGACTGATTCACCGCTGGTGTGCCAATGAGCAGGAAGAAAACGTAGATCAAGACGACCACGCTCGTGGAAACCAAGCTGACCAGGGCCTGTGTGACGACCGAGATTCCGTCTCGAACCATCTGGTCGACGAACTTGCTCGCTTCGTCGACGGACGAACGTTTCACGGGTGGTTCGGGCGTTTCCTCGTCGCTCGCGAAGAGATTGCGTGGGAACTGCGCATCAATGCGATTCACAATCTCTCCAACACGCTTCCGATAAGCGGGCGCGTTGGCTGAAAGGTCAACGATCGATACCCAGATCGAACAACCGAAGACGACGAGCACCACCACTCCAGCAAGAAACGTCAGTCCGGCCGCAACGATTCGGTTGACGCCGAGCCGCGACTCCAGTGTCGTCAATACAGGGCTCACTCCGCTGACGACAAAAAATGCGACGACCAAAGGCACCAACACGGGACGCAACCAAAAAACCATGTAAGTGATCGCCACCGCGACCAACACCAGCAGGCAGGCGGTCTGGATTCGTGGATGAGGGGCGTCGTCAGGCAAGAAGCTGTATCGTGGATGAGTCGATTGGTTGGGTGGGGCTACAGGTTAGCGAAGATCCGCAAATTCAGCGAGGTGGAATTGTGCGTCACTGCCGCACATGTCTTCCCTAGGTTCCGCGAAACCTGATTGCAAAGGTGGGCATGTCCGTCGCGAACACCTTATGATGGATAAAGGTGAATTATCCGATTCGGTGGCCCGGAAGTCCGAACGTCACACTTCGAGTCGTTCAAGCTCACTCACGCCGAATTTGTGGACTAAATTGACTCACAAGACCGCCATTCCAGGCATTCCCTTTTGGCTTTTGGTTCGAAGGATGAAACGCTTCAATGAGTTATGACGACGAAGATACTGTAGAAGACCTGCCCGCGTTGAAGCCAGACGACCCGGTATCGGCCGAGTCATTCTTCGAGAGCAGTCTCGAGATCGGTGCGATCACGCATCGCGGTCGGGTGCGTCCCCACAACGAAGATCAGTTTGCGATCGTTCGTCGCCTGCGCAGGGGAGAGGTGTTGGCCAGCAGCGTCGATGAGAGCATGCTGCGTAGCGGAGAAGAGTCTGCCTGGTTGTTGACGGTTGCCGATGGGCTCGGTGGTCAGGTTTCGGGTGAGGTTGCCAGCGCGACCGCCATTGAGTCGATCATGAGCTTCGCCAGCGAAATGAGTAGCTGGGTCATGCGTCCTGCGGAAAACATGGAGGAGGATGTCGCGCGGCGAGTCGAGCTCTACGCGCAGGCGATCAAGCGGGCCCTGAGAGCGAAAGCAGAGTCGGACCCTGACCTTGCCGGCATGGCCACGACGCTCACGGCGGCTTACATCTATGGCAGCACAGCGGTGGTCGTGAATGTCGGCGATTCTCGTTCGTATCTGTTGCGTGGCGACGAAATACAGCAGATCACGCGTGATCATACGCTTGCTCAAGATCTGCTCGATGCAGGGTTGTCCGCGGAATCGACACGGTCCTATCGGAATGTCTTGACGCGATGTTTTGGGACCGATGGAGCCCCCGTGTCAGTGGATGTCTTTCACGTCGAACTCTCAACGGACGATCGGATTTTGCTTTGTTCCGACGGGCTGACCGACCTCGTTAGCGACGAGCGAATTCAGCTGGTGGCTTCGGCGGGCGATTCCACCAAGGATTCCTGTGAACAACTTGTGAGGGAAGCATTGAAGGCTGGGGGCAAGGACAATATCACGGTGGTCCTGGCGCGTATGTTGGAGTGTGTTCGCGAAGAGCTAATGGAAACGAACGCCAATGAATCGCTGGAAACCGAATCTTTGGAAACCGAGGGCGGCGCCTTTTCGGTAACTTAGCAACCGCCTTTCTTTCCCAATGCCCAAATCGTGGGGCGAGAGCGGATTTGAGTCCAAGGAACCGCGTATCGGAGTCGTGTCCGATCAACCATTCGGTTGCCATGGACGGTGTTATTCAGTCGGAGCGTCACCATTAACTCGTTCGATCCTACGATCGTTGCGGCATCTCCTGCGGAGACTCTTGACGCTGCAGCGCAGAACTCGAAGTCGCCGGACGCAGCGACCGATGGCATGGACGTCTCCAAGGCTCAGGTGGGCTTCATTGCGGGAAGTCGCCCCAAGTTCTCTGACGAAACGCGGCAGTTGCTCCACGCGAGGTTGATCGCGAGTTCGCTGCTCACCTCCGTTCTGTTAGGTGTCGCGTTCGTCGCCAATCTGTCTGCGGGGCGCGAATGGTGGTGGCTACGCGCATTGGTGTTGGTGGTGATCGGTCTGACGGCCGTGCTGCTGAAACAGGTGCGGCAGCCAACGATCAGCCAGTTGAGATTTTGTGAGTTGCTGATCTTTTCAGCGATCTTCACTCAAGTGATCTTGATGATGACGACTCGGATGGGGAAATACGTGGCCCTGGGGGATGCCGTCTCTGCGATTTCTGTGCAGTACATTTACTTGTGCATCTGGTGCATTCTGCTGCTGGTCTACGCCATCTTTGTCCCCAACTCTTGGCGTCGAGGAGCGGCGATTCTATTCCCGTTGGCGGCCGTGCCGTACGTGATCCTTTATGTACAACGCAGCCTCTCTGACAGTTTTCAGGCCGTGTTGTCGCAGGGCGAGTTTGCCAGTCCGTTGCCGCTGCCGTTTCTTGCCGCGACGATTGGTGTCTATGGCACACATGTGATCAACTCGGTCCGGCGGGAGGCCTTCAAAGCAAAGCAGCTTGGACAGTATCGACTTGGAGAGCAGCTTGGCAGTGGAGGAATGGGCGTCGTTTATCGGGCCGAGCACGTGCTGCTGAAGCGTCCGTGCGCGATCAAGCTGATTCGGGCTGAAAATGAATCGGACAGCCGTGCGATCGCCAGCTTCGAAAAGGAAGTGATGGCCACCGCCAAGTTGACGCATTGGAATACCGTCGAGATCTTCGATTACGGCCACACGGATGATGGAACCTTTTACTATGTCATGGAATTGCTTCCGGGTCTGAGTCTTGACGATTTAGTGCAAGACCAGGGACCGCAAGAGCCGGCACGTGTCGTCTATCTGCTGCGGCAGCTGTGCGATGCGCTCGATGAAGCGCACTCGGTCGGGTTGATCCACCGAGACCTGAAACCTGCGAACATCTTCGTGACTCATCGCGGTCGCCAGTATGACGTCGCAAAACTACTCGATTTCGGTTTGGTCAAGGAACAGCGTGCACCGCAGGGTGACGATAAGAAATCGAACCAAACGCTTTCCGGAACGCCACTCTACATGTCGCCCGAGCAGGCCACGTCGTACGACGATGTTGATGCGCGGAGTGACATCTATTCGATGGGGTGCGTCGCCTATTTCGCCTTGACGGGCAAGCCGCCGTTTGTCGGCGAGAATGTGATGCAGATTCTTGTCTCTCACGCGCGAGAAGAGGTTCCACCCCCGTCGACGCTGTCCCCCTATATCAACTCGGACCTGGAAGCCTGCATCATGCGATGTTTGAAGAAGCGTCCGGAGGAGCGTTTTCAAAGTGTCACCGAATTGGCATCAGCTTTGGACGCGTGTCGGTGTGCGAGCCAATGGAACAATCATCGGGCCACGAAATGGTGGCTGTCGTACAAGCCAAAGGAATCAATGTCGGCCGATGATTCCGCAACGAACGGTCACGCAACTTTGGCCGCAGACGTCACGATCGATCAGTAAAGGCCCCGGGAGGGTTGGAAATCTGCGATGATGATTTGAAGGCCCTCGCTGCGATGCGAGGTCGAACTGCTTGTCTTTCACCACGGAGCCCCTCGTGTTCTCACGTATCGTTCATCCGACCGACCTTTCCGATGCCAGTGTTCCCGCTCTGAAGACGGCCCACGATCTTGCCAAAGCATTGGGTTCAGAGTTGCTCGTCTGCTTCATCGCGCATCCGCCATTGGTTGCCGACGGTGAAACGCTCACCGATCCGACCAAAGGCGAGTCCCGCGATATTGCAGCGGAGATTGAGTCGCATCAGCCCGAGGAGCAGGGAGTCAAGCGATCCGTTCGCATTCTAGTGACGGAGAAGACTGCCAACGTGAAGCAGTTGCTAGGGATCTTGCAAGCGATGGATACCGATTTGTTGGTGCTCGGAATGCACCAACGGGCCGGAATCGCAGGCTGGTTTGGTCATTCGGTCACCGAAGAAGTGGTTCGACTTGCCAAGTGCCCGGTGATGGTCGTCAAAGAATATGACGCCGAAGTTGACGCCGAAGTTGACACCGACGGAAGTGAACCAGAGGTTGCGTAACGCAACGTGCCCATCGATATCCACGCCATGGATGGTCCCTCGAAAACCATTTGAGTAACGACGATGATCCGTACCACTGAAGCCAAGCAGCTGTGCACCAAGCCGGAACTTGACCTGTATGCATCGAGTCTTTCGCGGGCAGCCAAGCAGTTGACCGCCAAGGAACTGCAGTCCAGCGTCGTGAGGTCACGCCGGGCCCGTGACAAGTACCGCTCGCTTGCCGAACGCCAACGTCGAGAATCACGCGGAAAGCAAGCGGCGAAGGGAACGCGGCCATCCAAGGGCGCCGAGCGTACCTTCCGAAAAGCGGAACTCTTCTCCGAGGTTCTGCAACGTTACGAATCGCAGCTCGTTGTCATGAAGGGTGCGGGTTCCAAAACGAGTGGGCGCGCGACCGCGACGACTAAGAAGTCGGCTGCCAAGAAGTCTTCGCCGAAAAAGCCGACAACGAAAAAGAAGACAACAAAGAAGAAGTCGACGACGACTAAGAAGTCGGCTTCCCCGAAGTCGGCCACCAAAAAGAAGGGAACCAAGAAAGCGGCTACCGCCTCGCCGGACAAGAAACGCTCGAGCAAGAAGCGGGCTGATTCTACGAAGAAAAAGACGGCGTCTTCGAAATCGACCAGCAAGAAAAAGGTGGTGAAGAAAAAGGCATCAGCAAAGAAGAAGTCGTCTAGCAAGAAGCCCGCTCGAAAACGCAAAACCGTTCGTGTCGCCTCGAGAACGAAGTCGACGCTGC
>JBPCVD010000173.1:0-16182 GCA_051010815.1 Rubripirellula sp. | reverse complement strand
GCATTTCGGAACGCTTTCCTGGCCTTTTTTTGGACGCTCTTCGCTTCGTAAGTCTCAAGAATCTTGCGTTTACGTTCCTCGAGCATGGCCTTCAGCATGTCTAAGCTTGGACCCAAGCCCGCGATTTGGCTCGGGTCCAATCTCACAGCGCGAGCCAATTCCTCCTCCGTCAGCTCACGGTAGTGGCCATACATCATCGCCTGTTCAAACGCCGGTGAAACCAGATCTGGCGGCGGTTGTGTGGGCGGAGGAAACTGCGCCGGATCGTATTTCTGGTAGGCGTGAATGACGCCGCCAGGACGAAAGTCACGTCGGCCTGTCTTCGATGATTTAGAACTCATATTCAATCTTGCCGAAACGCTGACTGCGACTGATCCGTTCCATGCTGTAGAGCCCCGCTAAAACAAACTCAACACAGCTTGCTCGCACCGCCTCGTTTTCACTGGCATTGACCTCGAAAGCCATATCCCATGCGGGCGGCACCTGCTTGAGTCGCTCAGCGTACTGTCGACTCGGCAGCAGGTCTCCGACTTCGATGCGAACACCACCCCGAAAAATCTCGGCGATGGCGCCCAGTCCGTGCTCCTCTACATACTCGTTGAAGACGACCTTGATCGCTTCCGCCATCACTGCATCCAGCACTTGTTGCTCGCTCATCTGATGGGTTCCCATCATGTCGAGCTCCAGCTTTCCCAGCGAACTGGAATGCAGGTGCCCAAGATCGCTGATGCGGGGCACGGCTGGTTTCTCATCGTGAATGATGCCTCGATGACGCGCGGAAGCAATCATCGTTCGGAAGTTGGCGAGCGAGAATCTCGCGGAGACACCAGAGGCGTGATCGATGTACTTGCTTTGACGTGCTTGGTTAGTGATTTCTTCGACGATTTGGTACATGAAGTAGGGAACAAGTACTGGGTAGTCACCCCCGAGTTGATCACCGACCTCCTGCTGCAATATCTCTATCCCTTGGTCGCGTTCGTCGGGGTAGTGAGTTTGAACAATCGTTCCAATCCGATCCTTCAACTGTGGGATGACTTTGCCGCTACGGTTGTAGGTCGATGGATTCGCCGAAAACAGAATCATGATGTCGAGATCAAACTGAATCGGGTAGCCTCGGATTTGCACATCGCGTTCTTCAAGAATGTTGAAGAGGCCTACCTGCACCAAGTCATCGAGTTCAGGTAACTCGTTCATCGCGAATATCCCACGATGCATCCTAGGGATCAGCCCGAATGACAACGCCTCCTCAGCACTCATGCTGACGCCCCCGGTCAGCTTGGCCGGATCAATCTCGCCAATGATGTCAGCGAATTTCGTGCCCGGGCTTAGACGCTCGGCATAGCGATCATCGCGATGCCACCATGCGATCTTAATGTCATCCGGGTCATGTTCAGCGACCAAGCGACGGCCAAGCGACGAGATCGGATGCTTCGGGTCTTCGTGAATCGGAAGATCGGGATGATCAATGTACGGTATCCATTCATCCAAGAATCGCGTCAGCATCCGCATGATGCGACTCTTCGCCTGGCCCTTTTCGCCTAAGAACAACATGTCATGTCCAGCCAACAACGCCAAATTGATCTCGGGGATCACGGTGTCGTCATAGCCAACGATGCCAGGAAACAGCTCGTCCCCGGAGGCCAGCAGCCGCGTGAAATTGTCCCGGATCTCTTGCTTGACGCTCTTCGATTCCCATCCGCTGTCGTTCAGCTCGCGTAACGTCGTCGGCTGTGGAGGTGCCATGATGGCGTTCATGCATTCAATCCTGAGAAAGTGGACCTTAGTTCGCTCGGCTCATTGTAGCGCAGTGGATAGAGAGAGGCGTCCTGGAAACTCCACAACGCTTGGACTCAAGCACATGCGTGGAATCGGCACCCATGGCCAGAACGAGGGTAGGGCCTGGCGGACGGGGAAGTTCAACGCCTGCGGAGCCTTCAATCCGAAACCTGCACCTCCCAGCATTCATTTCCGAAGGCTGGGAAGGGATGGAAATTCACTCTTGAGGACCACGAAGCATGTCCACGGTGAATACCGATCCTCGCGCAAAACCCTCCGGTTTCACTGCAAGACGTTCACCGCTGGCAGCATTCGTAAGCCGCAAAAAGACGCGGTTGATGGGGCCCTGCACCTCCACGCTCCAGGTGAGGGGATGCTTGCCAGCCGGCAGCGTCAGTTCACCCAAGCCTTCGAGAGGATCGATGTCGACGAGCTTGTCGTTAACCCGCAACTTTTGCACCACGCCTTGCTGAACCGATGCGATCGCTACCTTCACCGTTGTCGGTTGGTCGAGCGAGATCTCCCCGGCAAATTCCATCGAATACTGCTTGAGGTCGACGCCGAGTCGCTCACCGATCTGACCGATCAGTGTGAGGGTCACCGGAACTTCTAATTCATAGTTCAACTGCACGCCGATGTTCTTCTTGTCGACGCGAATCACCCCACTCAAGCCATCGTCGAACACCCGACCAGTAGAAGCGGCGGTCTTGTCAGTGGATGGTTTCGTGTTCGAGCCGGTGTCGCTCGGCCGCGATCCAGAAGCGTCTGACCGTTCCTTTGCCGTTAACGATTCGCGACGTGCAACCGTGCGCAAGAAGGGCGGAAAGGCTTGTATCGCCTCGTCGATTTCTTCATCAAGTTGCAGTTTTTCCAGTGCGGTCGCATTCGTCTTGGCTTGCCGCAGCAAAGCAATCGCGTGAAGACTCATCGAGTCCGACGCAATTCCCGTGGCACGACTCGAAGCGGCAAACCAACGCTTGGCAACCTCGCCGAGTTCATCTGCTGAGGCATCATCGGCCAATGCAACTTCCTGTCGGGCGACGCCCGCCACCCGTGGGTCGGATGCCGATGTGAGCCATTGCAGCCCTTTGTCCCAGCGTCGCAACATCAAGCAGTAATATCTTCCAACGATCCCTTTGCTGGCTGAGTCCACAAGCTCTCCGTTGGCGTTCATGGCGCGACTCGAAGTCTCCTTAAGTCGCGTCATTTGGTCGAGCGTATCGGAATAGCGATCGACGTACTTGATCACCACGGCTGCCTCGAGCGACTCTGCCAAAGGTTCCAACGCTTCGACGACCGAACGAGCGAGCAGCACTTGCTCATTCGTCATCAGATCATCGACGAACAAGAATCCCGCTTCGACGAGATGAGTTTGTTCCGATGGAAGAAGAGCGGGCTTGGCTGCCAACACGAATGCCTCTGCGACCAGAAGGTGAGGCTCCGCATCATATTTCGACACCAACGAACCAACACGCGTCTCGATGCTCTCCGCATCCTCCGTAAGCCAAGCAAGTTCTGCGATCATGAGACAGGACGTCCAGTATTCAGCAGAGCCGCGATCGAGATCTCCCTGGATCGTTTCCAATTCTTCAATCAGGTCGGGAACGGCAGATACAGAAACATTCTTACCCAGGCCTGGGACCAACATCCGAAGCTGCGTTCGAGCGGCAGTCACTTGCTTCTTGTCGGGAACAGGTATTTTCGGCTGCAACTTCTCTGCTGAATCGCTGCCGGGATCCTGCGAACGTTCCAGCTGCGAGTCAATCGTCGGCAGCATGATGTCAGCGAGCTTTGGTGCCTCAGGCGACCGATCACTCGATACAACGGGTTCCTTTGGTGCACCGGTCGCGAAGGGATCGGGCAAGAATGGTTCACGGCCTGTTGAAGTGACCTTCTCATCGCCCCCCAGGCTCATCGTACCGAGATCCACAGACGGCTGGAGAGTGTCGGTATCCGCGACCTCAGGTTTGACGACGTCCTTCATCAGCCTCTCGACCACGTCTGGGTCCAACCTGGAACCCGCCGTCAAACCAGTCGCAACGGCGTCACCCATATCGGCAACGTCGGCATCGAGCGGATTGGCGAGATCGAAGACGGGCTGTCCATCCACGACGATGGCTGGCTCTGAATTGTTAACGGAGAGCTCATCCATCAATGAGCTATTTTCGCTTTGCTCTCCTGCTGTTTCATGCAACTCGTTCGCGTCAGATAGCGCCGGACCTGCGGATTCTGGACCTGCGGATTCTGGACCTGCGGATTCTGCATTCGCGGAATTCGCGTCCCGTGGATCGGGCACCGTCGCTTCGGGCACGGTCGGTTTGACCACATCCAAGTCTGCGTTTGGCGACATCGGAAGCGCCGCGGAAGCAGTTGACCCTTCTGGGATGGCTTCGCTTTGACGAGATTCCGACCAGAGTGCGTAAACTCCAAGCAGCGTCCCGATGCAAAGCCCGCCGACCGCTAAAAGTGACCACGGGTGACGCAGGCGACGGGACCAACGTGAGAGTCTCCGGCTCAGCGGAGATTTGCCGAGCAGGTCTCCGTCATGCAGGCTGTGCGTCCAGGCGGGCTGGCCCGCCAACAGCGGCGTGGAGTCAAGCTCCATCAGCTCCACCATCTCGGTATCGGTCAACGAACTGCCGGCGAAGGCGCGGTCAGCCTCCATCCGAGACTCGCTGCTGTCCACATCACCCTGTCCGGCATCACTCGGTCTGGCATCCACGCCACGACCCGAGGTAACTCGAGGACGCTCTGCCGAATTCGGATAGCTCGATTGACTGTGAAAACTCGTCTGGCCCGCCCAGTTCAGGACGTTTGGCAAAATGCGACCGATGTGGGTGCGTTGGCTGGAATCGGGTCGCTGACGCGGGTCGAGCAACCGATAGGCGGACGTGGTCACACGTGACAACTGCAGTGCGGCCTGATCCGAGGGTGCGTTGAGCTGTTTCTCTGCGAGCGCGCGGGAACTTCTTGCCGCCGCACGGCGAATCACCGTGAGTCGACATTCATGAGGACGAACACCAAGACGTCGAAAGTCTTCGAGATCGAGGTCGATCGATAATCGCGAATGGGACGACATTTCGCTCAATAGGGCCGGTCGAAGTCTGCAGGACCGGCGGCAATGGGGTTGTTTGGAATCTTTGAGGCAATCGCCCAATGCAACGATTGGGCGGTGTCAAACGGGACACCTTTAATGGGACACTTTCGACAGCCTCAGGTTCCAACAATCCGCTAGACGTCACACACTTCAAACGCCTGCCTCAGGGAGGCCACCGGATCGTCCGCTGTGGGGATGAATTCCTGGGCAATGAAGCCGTCGTATCCTGTCTCCATTATCGCACGAATGACGGGTGGATAGTTAATTTCTTGGGAATCGTCCAGCTCACCCCGCCCCGGATTTCCCGCGGTGTGATAGTGCCCCACAATGTCCTGATAGCGGCGAATATTCCGGATCAAATCGCCATTCATGATTTGGACGTGATAGACATCAAACAGCAGCTGGAAACTTGGTGAACCGACTTCTTTCACCAATTCCGCACATAAATGCAGGTCATCCCCCCAATAACCAGGATGCCCTTTCATTGGGTGAGAATCATCCTCACTGTTGAGATGCTCGAGCACCAACCCGACCTTATTCTCCTCCGCATACGGAACGACTCGTTTCCAGCAGTCGAGGCAGTTCTGTCTCGCCGCCGAATCGGAAATCCCCTTGGCAGACATCCCGGTGAAGGTGATCACGTTGGGAGCCCCATACTTGACGGCCAAATCGATACCGTCGCGTAGCTTTTTCTCGACTTCCGCATGATTCTCAGGATCGACAGGCCCCTTCGCGAACCCGTGGCTCCCGACCAGCGAGATCTTCAGTCCCAATTTGGTGACCGCGTCGTAGTGATCCGGAGAAATCCCCTCGATCGCCTCTAAGCCAATTTCCTTGCAGTGCCGTGCAAGCGTGATCGGATCCATGGGTTTGAAGCACCACCCCATGACCGACTGACGCACCTTTCGTTCGCCAGGCTTGGTTCGTTCGATCTGCTTCGCTTCTGCGTCCGACACCGCCGCGTTGGCGGAGTGGGTGGCAGCGACGGCCGACCCGGCGAGCAAAACATTGGAAGCCAAGAAATCACGACGTTTCACGGAGCACCTCGCGGTGGATGGAGGGAAGCAGGCAGAGAGGGAGCGGACCTCATTGTAGATTGTTCCGCCACAGACGTCTCAATGGCGAAATGGCAGTTCTCGCTGGAGGATCGGAGCGGATCGTGAAACCGTGAAACCAAACGCTAGGGGATGGAAACCGACATCCAATAGGGGCGTTTGCGATCCGCTCGTTGTCGCGTGTCCTCGAGCATAAACTCAATTGAGCCGTCGAACTGCTCACGCTTGGAACGGTTTCCTTCACCAACGATGACTTGCTTGTTCAAGTCGAGCACGCCCGCCTGAGGACGGAGCATGACGCGAAACTGGTCCGCTGGCCCCCGCTGAATGCGTATTTGGTTGTCTGCACCAATGCTGGCGGTCACCTTCCCCGCGCGAATCCGGCTGGCCTGATTCCAAAGGATCGGGTCGATTCCAACACCGGGTTTGAGTTCTCCCAACTCCAACCACCAGAAGAACTGGTCGCCCGATCGCATGGTGGCAACCTCAATGTCTCGTGGCTGAGGTTTCCGACGATGTGACGCCAAACTCATCCATTCGAACATCCGAGGCACTTCGTCATAGAAGTACTCACGTCCCCGGCCACGATACATCACGATCATGGCGTCATGATTGAAGGACATGTAATCGTTCAACAGCGCCCCACTCGGTTTGTTCCCATCCAACTCGCCCATCACCATGTAAAGTGGCACATGTCGCGAATTCAATTCATAGTGCGGGACCGTCTTGGAAGGATTCCCGCTAACGGAAATCATGCCCGCCCATAAATCGGGATGAGCCAGCGCCATGTCCCATGCTGCCGTACCACCTTCGCCATGACCGGCGATGAACACACGATCCGCATCAATCGATGCCCGTCGCATTGCATCGCGAAGTGCAGTCAGGACGCGTTGATGTTCTTGTGGGGTGTACTCATACATTCGCTGCCCAGGACGCGACCAAACCGGAGCGACCACGATGAAGCCGCTACGAGACGCATGTCCCATCCGAGCCCCAGCATCCTCGCTGTACGGACCCGCCCACCAGTCAATTTGCGTTTGTGGTTGATCACGCGACTCATGCAATGCCACCACGCAAGGATATTGTCGAAGCGGGTTGTACTCGGGCGGTAATTGAATCAAGTACTGCGACTGCCCTGTGTCGATCCCACGGAACCCAGCAAGTTGCTCATTTTCAGATCCCTCGGGCCACTCCAACGGCGGAACCATCAAGGGAAGCATGCGGTCAACGTACTCGGGCTCGCTCCCCTCCAGGTTGCTCAACTCATCCAGAATCGCCTTGCGACGCGCGGCATCAGAAGTGCGCAGGTACTCCGCCACCAAATCACGCACCTGAACCAGCGAAATGGCGACGCTAATGTTTTGCTCACCTGAACCCGATCCCAAGATCCAGCCGGCGACCGCCAACGCAATACGATTATCAAGCGGCAGGTTCGCCGCTTGTCCTAACCGCGTGTAGTCACTGAGTCTCGCGATGGTGTCGGGGGAAAGCCCTGCTTCCATCTCATCCAAGATTTGTGCCAATGCAGCGCCGCGCTGCGGCGCCAACTGCGCGACCTGGCCGCGAAGTTGTGTCATCAACGTCGTCGCCTGCTCGACCGGGTCGGTCACTTTTTTCAATGCGTCCTGAACCTGGATCTTGGTGATCCGACTGACCTCATCGAGAGGGAACTCCTGCAGAATTCCTCGAGCCAGTTGGAACTGCCCGGCGGCGGCGCGATCCTCTGCCTCCCCCAGCAATTGCTCCGCCTGACGTTTGGTCAGTGCCGTCAGTTGCGGTAGAAGATCGGTCTCCCCCGGGAAGTCGTCGATGGTCCCTTGCAATGCGTCCTTGGCTTCCTGGTAGCGCTCGGCTGCAATGAAGAAACGGACCACCTCAAGCCTTGAGCTCAGGTCATTTTGGTCCATTCGTTTCGCGAAAATCCGATTGAGCGTCTCGGAGTCCATGGCACGTGTCGATAAACGCATGTCCCAACTCAGTGTTGGTTTGCCCTTCAAGGCGATCAACTTGGCGTACCGGGAATTCAGTTCGGAAATGCCCTGGATGATGCTAACCGCACGCCCATCGACTCCCTGCGAGGTCAGGACGCGACGTCCGTAATCGTTGAAGGGTGAGACCGCTCTAATCGTGCCCAGGCCTGCGACGACCTTTCCACCCAGCGGCTTTGGTTGCCAGAATTCGATGTTGCGTTCCACATCTCCAACATCGACGGGCGGGACGCCGACCATGCCTCGGCCGTGAATGTAGATCCGTCGAAGCCCATCATCGATCAACCAGATCGGTCGCACATGGATTTCGCCGGCCGCAGCCGCACCAAAGCCGTCCTTCAGCGTCGCGATCTCAGCTTTTGATCCACGGAGGACCAAATTGTTTCTCAGGCTGAAGAGCTGCTCCGCAGTCGCCTCTTGCCCGTGGGGAAAACTGATCGCCAGGAGCACGCATGCGAACCGCCAAGGGAACGAAAACTTGACCATCGGATTGGCTCATCGATTAGGAGGTCTGGTCTTGGCCGCCGATCGTTAGAATCGTAACGGCCCGCATCAACGTTCTACCCAACGGTGCGACTCCTTCCTTCACCGACCGGACTGCAGGCATCGTTTGCCCAACCCAGTCCCGGTCCTGAACGCTACGCCACCAACTCGCTGGATCCAGTTCGCCGGACGTCTGTGCTAGAAGGGGCGAAGAAGGGGCTGGCAATGATTCCGCCATTGTCGGCTGTGCTGACTTCTCTGGGGCTGGAATTCCACTGAAAGCGAAAAGAAAACCCGCTGCCAAACCAGCGGCGACCGTCCCCGCAAGCAAGACGTTCTTTCGACGTTCACGGCCTCGGACCGACGGCCTGAATTCAGATTCTCGCCCAACGAGCGGAGCAATTTGTTGCCACGCCTCGATCTGCGCTTTGCAAGATTCACATCGGTCGGCATGTTGCCAGAGCTCCGGGTCGCCCTCCAATGGCATCCGATGATCAAGTTGCTCATGCATGCGTTGGCTAAAGTCGTCGCAGTTCATCGTCCTACCTCCGCGACGGTGGATAACTTGGACGCACCGTTGCCAACACTGCCTTTTCTCGCTTTTGAATCGTGCCAGTCCTTGGCAGGGCGTGCAGGCAATGACGCGGCCGCTGAATCACCGTCCGCGTCGGCCTGACGCGACGCGAGCACATCCCGTTGCTGCAACCTTTGAATCACTTTTCCTCGAGCGCGATGCACCCAAGTCTTGGCGGTACCGATGGGACAATCGAGTCGATCCGCGATCTCGGCATAACTCAGCGAATGTTCATGGAACAGTTCGAACGCCATCCTCTGACACTCAGGAACTTCGGCCAAGGCTAGCGTTAACTCTTCTTGTAAAACGTCCGCGTCTTGCTTTGCCCCGACCTCATTCGTCGCTGGCTCCACCACAGTACAAAGGGGTTGGTGCACACGCTTGCGGGCAAGGAATGTTCGGCAACGGTTTCCGGCAATGGCCACCAGCCAAGGCTCCAGAGGCCGCCGAGAATCCCAACGATCCAAATAGCGAGCCACCCTCGAGAACGTTTCCTGGGTCGCGTCCTCTGCATCTTGGCGATGACGCAAAATCTTTAAACAGACCGTGAAGACGAGGGAATGATGCCGCCCCACGAGCTCCGCAAATGCGCGGTCGTCATTTTGACGAAACTGCTGAGCCAGGAGTGCGTTGGAATCGTTCATACGCGTCTCGTGCTGGGCGTTCCCCGACGGAGATCCTAAGTTCTTCTTCTCGCGAACTGGGCGTCAGAACATCAGTTGCGAATCAATCCAAGCTAATCTTTCGATGTCGCTAAGAGCAACGCGAATAAGTGACGCGATCCACGTGTGGATCAACCGCCGCTAAAGAATCGTTTGAGTGCGTTATCTGCGGCATCACGCGAATTGTCGGTCATCGACTTTTTGAAGTCCTTGGGCAACTTGCCGGGTTTTTGCTTCTCTCGCTTTTTCTTCGCATCCGAGTCTTCCAGATCGCTAACCGACAGTTCGGTACTGTCGCCGCTTCCGGAATCGGAATCTGCCGCCGCGTCGCTGACCGACGAATCAAGTTGAAACTGGCGAGTCTCCGGATCCGAAAGTTTCCGAACGCGGTCGATTTGATCCGCTTCGTCAAGCCAAGCGTCGACATCGACTTCTTCGAAGCGGCTGTCATGGGAACCAGCCTCCACGGTTCGGGCGGCAGCCTCGCTCATATTTGCGACTTCAGGCTTTTTCGGAGCTTGCAATCCATGTTCGACCACAAGCTCGAAAGCCAACTTGCCGATCCGAATCAGATCGCCACCCTTGAGAACCTTGGCTTTATCGACCGGAAGACGCTTGTCGTTAACGTACGTACCATTCCGACTCTTCAGGTCTTGAATCAGTACACGATTGTCCTTCAAGACGATGATGCAGTGCTTACGACTGACGGATTCACTCTTGGGCCGCAGTTGGCAGGACTCACTTCGTCCCACCAGAAACTTTTCACTGGAGACACCGATCTCTTTCCCTTCGTGACTCCCGCTAAGGACTTTGAGCTTCACCTGCATAAATTACTCCCAATAGGTCGGTACATAGTGCGCCCCGGTTCGAAGACCACATTCCTATGGGCAGGCGAACCTATCTCCCTCGAAGATCACCGACATCATTACGATTAGGTCGTGGCGCAAATCGGCAGCAAGTTATGGCCGATCGCATCCAATGGATTAGCTGCTGAACCCTGATTCTTTCAGAGGACGATTCTCAATGGAGGACTTTACGATTCTAAGCAGATTCTCGGTGGCGAAAATGCCGGTCTCGCATATTTAGCGTAACATCTCGCCCCTTAGCACAAATTACCCGGGTACTTACCACCCGCGGGGGCTATCTTTTCGGTAATCCGTATTCAGTGGCGTGCCATCCAGACCTGAGCGGCGAATCGCTCCGATCGGATCTTTGACGCACGCTCCTGCTCCTCCTCACTGAGTTCATCGTCTCGCCAAGTCAGCCCGAGTCGAGTCCCGAGCCGATTCACGAGCCCATTGGCGACCTGCTCCGCGGCTATCGGTCGAGCTCCCAAATCGATGACGCCAGGCAACTGAGGTGCGAATCGGCTTGCCTGAAGCAACAAGCTGCCATGCTGCAAGACAGCGTCTCGTGTCTTCCGCTGCGCGCTGCCGAGTACTTTGTACCCACTGACGACGAGATCCTCGTCGGTCCTCCGCTGGAAACAAAGAAACTTGCGATCCGAAATCGGCGGTGATTCCACGCCGGTCAATCGAAATGGAACTGCCCGAACGCCCAGGTCCGCAAGTACATCGATGATCGCCTGATGAATCTGGCGATAAAGTTCGAGTCGGGGACCCGCCTCCGCCTTTCCTACCGGCATTGCCACGCTGTACGTGAGCTCGTGGTGATGCACAATCGCCCCGCCACCGGTCGCGCGGCGGACGCAGGCGAGCGACTCGCTGTCGGGATGCAACACGCGATCATCGAGGCGTTGAAAATAGCCCAGCGACAACGCGGGCTGAGACCAGCGATAGAACCTCAATGCAGGAATCCCGCTGCGGCCAGTCGATTCCAACAGCGCCTGATCGATCGACATGTTCTCCGCCGGACCATGAGCGGTGAGCGCGATGAGCCGGCCCGTGTCGGATGTCATTGGACGCGAGCCCGCATGCGAACTGCTCATCAACCCGATTCGGCACACTGCTTCTGGTACGCCGCAAGATCCATCAAGGAACCGTGCGAGCTGTCATCGCTAACGGCCACCTTGATGATCCAACCAAAGTTGTAGGGGTCTTCGTTGAGCTTCTCCAAACTGTCGGGCAGCTCGGAGTGCACCTCCATCACTTGTCCAGAGACGGGACTGTACAGCGGGCTGACGGCTTTCACCGACTCCACCTCGCCAAATTCTTCACCCGCGGTCAGCTCGCGACCGACTTCCGGAAGATCCATGTAAACCAGATCATTCAGCTGCTCAAGCGCGAAAGCAGACAACCCAATCGTGGCGACCTGTTTGCCGCCCTCGTCGGCCAAGTCCGTCCATTCATGCGATTCGGCGTACAGCAACTTAGATTCATCACGTGACATGAAAGGAGTCCTTTAAGAATTCACGACTTGGGTCGTTTGTAGAAGGGCAGGGCAGTCGACACGGCATTGACCGCCTTGCCACGAATATCAATTTGAAAGTGAGGATCATCCGCCTTCGACTTATCAACGTAAGCCATGGCGATCGGCTGTCCCAGTGTTGGCGATGGTCCACCGCTCGTGACTCTCCCGATTCGATTGCCATCAGAATCCAGCACATCACAACCCTCACGAGCAGGTCGTTTTCCTTCCGGCAGCAATCCGATTCGCACGATTTCTGGTCCACGCTCGGCGATCGATCGTAACGCCGTGTCACCGACGAAGGATCGATCCTTCAGATTACAGGCGAACGAAAGGCCTGCCGAGATCGGGTCGATCGTTTCATCCAGTTCGTGGCCATACAACGGCATCCCGGCTTCCAAACGCAAAGTGTCTCGAGCACCAAGCCCGGCTGCCTTGAATCCCTCATCACGTCCCGCCAACATCAAATTCTCCCAGATGCGATTCGCCTCTTCGGCGCGAACGATCAGCTCGAATCCATCTTCGCCGGTGTATCCGGTACGACTAACGATCACAGGCTTGGAGAACTGGTCCGTGATCACGGCGCGATAATACTTGAGTCGAGCCGGATCGAACGCGAACAATCGTTTGCAGACATCGATTGCCTTGGGCCCCTGAACCGCGATCATCGCCGTCAGCTCCGTCCGATCGGAGACGGTGACGGTGGGAAAATTCTCCAGATGCGGCGTCAACCACTCGATGATCTTCTTGCGATTGGATGCATTGACGACCATCAAATGAAACCTGCGTTGAGACGGGGTTTCCAAATGCGAGACGAGCACATCATCCAAGACGCCCCCCTCTGAATTGCAAACCAAACCGTACCGCACTCCACCTATCGGTAGGTCGGAAACTCGGCGCGTCAACAAGTGATCGAGCAAACGCTCGCTTCCGTCGCCATCGAATCGAAGACGCCCCATATGGGAAACGTCAAAGAGAGCAGCCGCCGTGCGGCATGCTTCGTGCTCGGAGACGATGGAGGAGTACTGGATTGGCATCTCGTACCCTGCGAAGGGCACCATTTTCCCTCCGTTTTCGCGGTGCCACGCATCTAGCGGCGTTTGGGCAAGCTCAGTTGTCATGCGAAACTAGGGGGGTTCAAGATCAAAGCTTTCGATGTTCCGGTCGCCAGTTTATCGCAGCCCCTGCTTTGGGACAGCCCGCGATCGAGTGACCCTCCGTTTCAATTCGAGAACTGTCGATGAACCATCTTTGCGGAAGCACACACCTTCACGACCACACGATATTTCCGCATCCATTTCAACTTCTACATCCTGTCCGCGGGGGAGCCTGCAGACAAATCATTAGGTGCTGGCTGTCAGACCCGGTGTCGTTCGCATGTTGAGCTCACACGCGACTGGTAAACTGAACTCATGTCTCCCTCACGTCTTCCTGTCGTTCCTTTGGAAGCTACTCAGTTTGATGATGCTGGGGAGGCAATCGGTCGCTGGTGGTCCGAGGACTCGAACGACCGAGTTCTTTGCGAGCTGTGTCCCCGCGCTTGCCGACTGAAAGAGGGAGATCGTGGGTTCTGCTTTGTTCGTGTGAATCGCGGCGGGAAGATCGTGCTCGACACTTATGGTCGAAGCACGGGATTCTGCATCGATCCCATCGAAAAGAAGCCGCTCAACCATTTTTTGCCTGGCACACCCGTGCTCAGTTTCGGCACCGCGGGTTGCAACCTCGGATGCAAATTCTGCCAGAACTGGGACATCTCGAAGAGCCGCGAAGTCTCTCGACTTAGCGATTTGGCAACCCCTCTCGATATCGCTCTGGAGGCCAAACGGACAGGTTGTCGAAGCGTCGCCTTCACCTACAACGATCCGGTCATTTGGGCCGAGTACGCGTTGGACACCGCCGCAGCCTGCCGTCAAATCGGTCTGAAGGCCATCGCCGTGACAGCGGGCTACCTGACTGACGTTTCAAGGCAAGACTTTTTTGCGGGGATGGATGCCGCGAACATTGACCTGAAAGCCTTCACCGAAGATTTCTACTTCAAACTGACCGGTGCGCACTTGCAGCCAGTCCTCGATACGATTCGTTACGCTTGCCGCGAAACTGACTGCTGGGTTGAACTGACCAACCTGGTGATCCCGAACGCCAACGACAACTTTGACGAACTGCGTCGAATGGTCGACTGGATTTTGGAAGCCGTGGGAAGCGATGTGCCGGTTCACTTTACGGCTTTCCACCCAGACTTTCGCATGTCGGACGTGCCACGCACCTCGCACGAAACGCTGGTCATGGCCTACGATCTCGCACGGCAAGCCGGTCTAAATTTCGTCTACGTGGGCAACGTGAACGATGTCGCCAGACAAAGCACGTACTGTCCATCCTGCCATCAGTTGCTGATTGAAAGAGACTGGCACCAACTTGGCAGGTACGCGCTCCATGGCAATCGATGTGTGCACTGCGAACACGAACTGCCTGGTCTCTTCGAACCAACACCGGGGAACTGGGGGCGACAACGTCAACCTCTCCAAATTCCTCAACAATCGACGCTCGCGGACGTCGTGCAACTCATCCATCCTCAGCCCGATTCCAACGTGACTGAAAACTCCCAGTCGCAAGAACGAATCCTCGACCCAAGGACGCACTCTGCGAAATTGAACATGAAGTCTTCGGAAATGATGTCCCCTGCGTTGTCCGACAACGATCTTCAGTCGATCCATCGTGTCGCGTGCGAATACGTTGCTTCAGTCATTCGTCCACCGCTCATCGATGCCGGTCAACAGCTTGGTGAACTCGCCACGCGGCCCGTCAGCGGAATGTATGTCACGTTGAAACGTGGCGAGACCCTGCGAGGATGCTGCGGGATGCAGGGACCAGCGATACCACTTTCCTCGGCGCTTGCCGACGCGGCGACGCGAACTGCATTGCACGATCCACGGATGGCGCCCGTCGCGGCGGCCGAATTGCCCCATTTGACGCTGTCAGTTTCCGTCATCGGACCGCCCCGTCCGATCGAAGCATCGGGAGACGATCGCATCGGTGCAGTTCACGTTGGCGAACATGGATTGCGAATCCGTCTTGGCAACCAAGTGGGCCTTCTGCTGCCGGTTGTTGCCAGAGAGCGAGATTGGGATGCGAGACAGTTCCTGGATGCCGTTTGCAATAAGGCGGGACTCCCGCCGGGCAGTTGGCGGCGACAAGACGCGTTGGTCGAGGTTTTCGACGGTATCGACTACTCAGCACCCTTCGCAGTCGCTACTGACGCCGGCCTTTCTGAAGCTCCGCTTGTAGACGAGGACACGCTGCAACGCTTGTGTCGATGGATCAAAGGAAATCTCACCGCTCTGAGCATGGGTGCGACACCCTTCTACTACGCGACCGCGATCGAAGACAAAACAGTCGCAGGCATCGTACTGAAAGTGAAACCGCCCAACGCTGACGCTTCGTCGGGTTGGATGCAGTTGAGTGTTCGCGAGGGTGTCCCGATGCAGGCGACCCTTTACAAATTGACGCAAACCGCTGTCGACGAACTTCGTACGCAGGCCGGGGAAGGGGAGTGGCAAGTCGAATTGGGAGTACTTTCTCAGACGATCCATCACGGTGTCGACACGGACTTTCAGGTTCAAGAAGTCGATGCCGCCCGCCGCGCGATCATTGCAATGGATGAAAAGCGTTGGTCCATCACCTTCGACCAAGCAAGCGACGTCGAGGCGCTCGTGAGTCGCGCGCTCGACGCTCAACCTTTTCGAGCGGGCGGAACGATGATTTACTCAGCCGTCTGTGATTCCACCACGCCAAATTTCGCGATCTCCGCGGGCCCACAAGCACAACCAGACATCGAAGTCCGTCGGCCAGCCGTTGCGGGATCCTTCTACCCTGCAGACGATTTGGGAAGAGAGACGATGGTCGATGGCATTCTGCAGGAGCTTGAAAGCCAAGATACGGAGACACTCGACCGAAAGCCGGTTGCCGCCATGATGGTTCCTCACGCCGGCTTGAGTTATTCGGGCACGATCGCCGCCGACGCTTGGAGACGAGTCGAACTTCCCAGCCGAGTCCTGATCATCAGCCCCAAACACACGCGAGACGGCGTCGATTGGGCTGTTGCACCTCATTCTGCGTGGCAACTGTCGGATGCGGTCGCGATGCCGGGCGACGTCGAACTCGCGCAACACATCGCGCAGAACGT
>JBPCVD010000172.1:0-7565 GCA_051010815.1 Rubripirellula sp. | reverse complement strand
TCGTCGAATTCGATTTACCGATATCTCAGAGACTGGCTTCCGCCCCGAGGACTACAGGAAAAGGATGTCCGACTTCATGGATGAGATCCATGGTCGTCTTCCCAACGGCGAATGGATTCTGGGCGTTGAGGTATTCCGGCGTCTCTATTCCGCCATCGGTTTAAAGCCGATCGTTTTTGTGACGCGTCTGCCAGGTATCTCGAACGTGCTCGATATCGGTTATGATCTGTTCGCGAAGAACAGACTGCGATTGACTGGGAGGTGCAATGCCGATTCCTGCTCAACCTGATGCGTGTCGTTTACGATGGCAACGATCAAGCAAACTCTGATCGCGCATGGTCAGCCTGGCGATTTCACTTGTGTTCCAAATGTGAATCGTGAACCGTCGTTCAGTCAGTTTGATATCGCAGGATCGGGATCGTGAAGCGGCGTCTCCTACAACCCAAAAGACCACTCTGAGATGTCGGAATACCAAGTACTTGCCGTGATAGCGGCATTCGTGTTTCTATATTCCATTGTTGCGTCACGACTGGAAAAAACGCGGTTCAGCGGCGCATTGGTCTACGTGCTGTGCGGATTGATTCTTGGCCCCTTTGGATTTCACTTGATCGATCTCGATGTCGACGGTGAAGCGATGAAGAGTTTAGCTGAGCTGACTTTGGCAGTCGTGCTATTTTCCGATTCTGCGGGGGCCGACCTGAGTGTGCTGAGACGAGTCAGGCGACTGCCGGTTCGTTTACTGCTTGTGGGGCTTCCGTTGACCATCCTGCTTGGCTTCGCTGCCGGCGTCCTGGTCTATCCCAACTTGAGCTGGATCGAGATCGCGTTGCTTGCGACCATGCTTGCTCCAACGGATGCTGCCCTGGGAAAGGCGGTGATCACGAACGAATCGGTTCCGAGCACGGTTCGTCAGGGTTTGAACGTTGAAAGTGGCTTGAACGACGGAATCTGTGTTCCCGTGATTCTGCTGTTGTTGGCCTTGGCCTCCGGCGCAGTGGACGAAGGATCCATTGCAACGCAGATGCTTAATTTACCGCTTCAGGCCATCGGTATCGGAGCCCTTGTGGGGGTCGTATTCGCGGTTGCGGCGTGCATCTCACTTGATATGTCAATGAAACGAGGATGGATCTGCGGCGTCTGGATCCAGGTCCCTGTGGTCGCTTTAGCATTGGTTTGTTTTGCGGTTGCTCAATGGCTCGGCGGCAGCGGTTTCATCGCGTGTTTCGTTGGCGGATTGACTTTTGGAGGCACGTTGAGGGAGCGAAAGAAGGAGTTGCTGGAGGCGGCGGAGGGTTCGGGGAATGTGCTGTCGATGATCACATGGTTTGTCTTCGGGGCACTATTCATCGGCCAGTGTCTCCGCAGCCCAGACTGGCATGCGATCGTTTATGCCCTCCTAAGCCTGACCGTCATTCGTATGCTGCCCGTATTCTTAAGCTTGAGTGGTCTGAGAATGAAGACGGACAGCAAGTTGTTCATGGGGTGGTTCGGACCACGCGGGCTCGCGAGCATCGTGTTCATTGTGATGGTCAAGGAGGCCAGCTTACCCGGCGTCGGAACGCTGGAGCAGGCAGTCACCTGGACGATCCTGCTGAGCGTCACTCTTCACGGAATCAGTGCGAACCCATTTGCCGCGGCTTACGCAAAACGGATTACCGCCCGTCAAGGTGTTGTTTAGGCGGGCTGATGCTGATCCTCAGCATCCATGACGGCTTGTTCGGTGGCGGTTGCCTGCAACGCACGGTTTGCGACAGCGACCGTCATTCCAGTGAACATCATGCCCACCATTCCAGTGACCACACACAGAATGCGTCCAAGCGTACTGGTCGCAGTGATGTCACCGTATCCGATACTCAATCCGGTGATGTAGGCGAAGTAAATGCCCTCTCCCATGTCGAGGTCCTCGAGGTAAGAGAGTGCAACGCCGAGGAGTGTGACGATAATGAGTTGGCCGACAAGGACGTGTCGGACCAACGACGCGTACTGAATGAAGTAGTGGGCGAAACGGGAAAAATCATGTTGTTTGGGTGAGGACATCGCTCTGCTCATGCAGGTGGGGCAACTCGCGACAAGAATACGACCGAAGAGTTTAACGTGACTAGGCGTTCGTGACTCGGATCGGCTGTCGTGCGGTCCCCGCCCAGTTTGCTCGGAGTGGGAAGCGTCTTGATGACGGATGAGCGGAATTGGAGGTGGTTGTCGGCGGCGACTGCTTCTGCGGTGGCACCGGCTTCGATTGAGGAGGCTGATCACCGCTATTGATGTCCCCCGCGTTGGAATCGCTCGTGCCCGATTTTGGGTCTTGGTCGGTTGCTGCGTCTTTGTTCGGCGGGAGCGTTTCACCGCCCGACCCTTGTTGCTCGTCGGGGCTATTCAAGCCTTTCGCGTTGGCATCCGAAGAATCAGCGGTCGACGGTTCGGTTCGAACCCTCTCCGCGGTATCGTCCTGCGAACCAGGAATGAGTGGCAGTTCGCTGACCGAATCATCGATCGGTTCTGCCTCGGGTATTGGAACCTGTTCGATCAGCATCGACGACTCTACGATGCCTGATTCCGCCCGGAACCCACGGCAGCGGACTTCCCAGCCTCCGCCCAACGCACGGTAGAGCTCGATTAGATTCAGCAAGACACTTCCTTGTGCCTCGGCGAGTTGATCTTGCGCGCCGACAAGAGCGCCCTGAAGTAGGAACACGTTGGTGAAGCTAATCTCGCCTTCCTCAAACGAAAGCGTCAGCAATCTCAATGCCTCTTCGGTTGCTTCCACGCTGGCCTCGAGTCGTTGAACTTGCCGTTCCGTTTGCAGGTAGGCAACGATCGCATCTTCGACCTCTTGGTTGGCCGTCAACACCGTGTTGCGGTAGTTTGCGACGAGCTCTCGGAGTCCGTATTCCTGCAATTCGACGTTGTTTTGAATGCGACCGTAGTTCAGCAGATTCCACTCAAATCCTGGTCCAATGAAGCCGGCTGAACTAGCCGATTTGAACAGATCGCCAAACTCTTCACTTTCCAACGCGATCTCGCCCGTGATTGTGAAGGTCGGGTAGAGGTCGGCCATTGCGATCCCGATTTGCTCGCTCTGTGAAGCAAGCGTTCGCTCAGCCGTGCGAATGTCGGGGCGACGTCGCAGCAAGTTTGCAGGAATGCCAACGGCAACTTGATGCGGTGGTTTGGGAATCCGCCCTTTCCCAAGCAGTTCACCCAAGCGTTGCGTCGGAATGCCTAGCAATGTGCAGAGTTGGTTACTCGCCTGTCGCAATTGGATATCGATGGTGGGGACGGTGGCACGCGTCGATTCGAGACTCGAACGCGCGAGATAGACGCCCGTGTATCCGGTCGCGCCGCTATCCGCCTTTTCTTCGGTCAGCTTCAGTGAGCTTTCCTGGATCTCGATGTTGCGTTTCGCGTATTCGAGTCGTTGTTCTGCGGTGCGGAAATCAATGTAGGCTGACGCTACGTCGGCTATGAGTGACAAGATCACGGCATCGTAGTCTCCCACCGTAGCTTCGAGGTCGGCGTCGGCAGATGCAATGGATCGGCGATACCGTCCCCAGACATCAAGTTCCCATGCCAGATCGAAGCCGGCTGACCATTGACTGAGGGCACGGGCCGGTTCGGAAATGCCGAGTGACTCACTCAGCAGCGTCCGGTCGAATTCTCCGAACGCCGTCTGAGATTGAGGAAACAGGTTTCCGACGGCAATCGCTCGAATCGCGCGGGCCTGCATCACTCGCCAGCCCGCTTCACGCAACGATAAGTTCTGTGCGTAGGCGGACTGGATCAACTCGTCCAGCGTGGCATCCTCCAATTCCCGCCACCACTCAGGGTCAGACTGTGCTTGAGAATTGATCTGAGGTTCCGCGTCGTCAATCCAGATGTCCGCGACAGCCGCGCTGGGCCGGCAATAGTCTGGTCCTACTTTCAGTCCATTGTTGGCCCATTGACGCAATCCGCATCCGCCACCAGCGATGAGCACGCAGGTCAACAGCACGCTCGCACCGGCGAAAAATGCGGATGTCGGTGATCGCGTGCCGCAGGGCATGGGGCCAACTGAAGAAGGATGGGATTCACGAATCGGCGCAGGCCACAACTTCGTTCGATTCGGCACGTCCGTCTTATTAGTCTTAGGTATTTAAGCGTGAAACAATCGGTTTCGCAGAATCAACTCTGACAATCGCTACAATACTCACTGCTCTCAATCATCTCGCCTAACCCTCACAGCTTCTGACACGCCATGTGGCTGGCTCTGACGCCTTCCGAGATCTCTTTCGACTGGGTCTACGCGCCTCCATTCTTGTTCACCGTGGTGCTGGGATTCCTCGGCGCCTGCGGTGTGACGCGTCTCCTGAACCGTACCGGCTGGAGCCAATTCTTCTGGTACCCCGAGGTTGCGTTCTTGGCGTTTTGGGTAATGCTGACCTCGCTGGTCGGCCTATTTGTTCTTCCGCCATGATCAAACTACGAACGGAACCTCGTTCCTTCACTTCCACCAATAATGAATTCACAACGCTGAACTCAGGACACTGAACCCTCCCTGAGCCCACTCCAAGAGACCGCCCCATGCACGCCAAGATCCAGGGAAAACACAGATTCGTTTCCAAGTTGGTTACGCTGAGTGTCGTCCTTGTCGCTGCCATCTGCGCTTACGCGCTTTACGTTCGTTACCGAAGCCGACCGTGGACGCGGGATGGGCAACTGCGTGCCGATACGGTTCAGATCACGCCGCGGGTCAGCGGTTATCTCGTCAACATCGCCGTGAAAGATAATCAGCAGGTGAAGGCGGGAGAGTTACTTTTTCAAATTGATCCGCGCACGTATCAACTCGCCGTCGAGCAGGCGGAAGTCGACCTTGACCAAGCGCGGCAATCGGTTGAGCAATTGACGGCAACGGTGCGGGTTTCCGCCGCCACGGTCAAGGAACGAGAGGCAGCCGCGACCTCCGCCAAAAGCCAAATCGATTCTGCCACAGCAAGTGTGGAATCCGCCGACGCAGTTGTGTCGGAGTCAAATTCGGGTATTACTGCTGCTCAAGCTGTGGTGGCACAAGTGAAAGCCGAGCTCGCGGAGGCCGAGCGTGAAGCCGCTCGCGCGCAGCGACTGGCGGACAGTAAAGCAGGTTCCGTTCAGACGGCCGAAGCAAAACAAGCGTCCGTGCTGGCCTATCGGGCGCAGGTGGATAGCTCCATTGCGGAGCTCGAGCAGGCGAAAGCGACGTTGGTCAAATCGAAGGCTGCGAAAAAAGAATCGGAAGTTCAACTGGTGATTGCTGAGCACGGATACGTGGAGGCGCAAGCCGCTCTGGCAGCTTCGCAAGCCGATCTGGATCAATCGAAAGCAAGCCTGGGCGAGCCGGGTGAGGCGAACGTGAACATTCGCAGTGCCAAGGTTGCGTTGAAGCAGGCTCAACTGAATCTCGATTGGACATCCATCTATTCGCCGACCGACGGATTCATCACCAATATGAATTTGATTGGGGATACGTATGTCTCAGCCGGAACGCCGTTCGCGCTGTTTGTTGATTCGGCATCGTTTCGTGCGGATGCCTACTTTCAGGAAACCAAACTGAGGCATATTTCGCCGGGCGATCGAGCGACGGTGACTCTGATGGGACATCAGGACCGCAAGCTCAAAGGCTTTGTGGACAGCATCGGTTATGCGATCAATCCACCCGATCTCGCGGAAACCGATGGGCCGGGGAATCTCGTGCCGTCGATCGAGCCAACTTTTGAATGGATACGTTTGGCCCAACGTGTTCCGGTGCGAATTCGATTCGAAGAAGTGCCGAAGGATCTGCATCTGGTTTCTGGGATGACAGCCTCGATTTCGATCGATAAGTGAGTCTGTCTGTTGCTAGTCCCCGATCCTCCCGCCCGAACGGTCAGCGCTGATGGCGTGAACTTGCGTCAGGCCTTCAAGCTCGCTCTGAGTTTGGTGCTATTCTATTTCTTTGCGTTGACGGTCAATTGGGACGTTCCCAATTATGGCTCGCTCGCGATTGTATTGGTGAGTTTAGGCACGAGGGGGGCATCCCTTCAAAAAGGCATTCTGAGGGTAGTTGGCACAACCGTCGGTGTCGCCATCGGCTATTGCCTGCTCGCATTGTTTGCTCAGGACAGATGGGGGGCGCTCATTGCGTTTTCGGTCTACTTGCTGGTGGTTTCCTATGGCATGCAGGCAAGCCGTTTCGGGTACGCATGGTTTGTTGCCGCATTCGTGCCACTTGTGATCTGGGGCGATAACTACCCGAGTTATCAAAACGCTTTTTACTTCGGCACCTTTCGCTGGTTGGAGACGACTGCGGGGATTGTCATCTACACCATCGTCGACATGGTCATTTGGCCTCGCCATGCGGGTGACCAGTTTCGTCAGCAACGCATCCGATTGTGGGGAGACGCACGGGGGTTGTTGCACTCATACAAGCAGAGATTCTCGAATGCGCTCGAGGAGAGCGAGATCGCTCAGCAGCGTGAAAAGATGGCTGGCCTGTTCACTTCATCGATGGGCAGTTTCGAACAAGCCTGTATCGATACGCCGGACGTTCTTGCAAATCGTGATCAATGGCGAGTTTGGGGGGATCGCATGGTGTCGTTTCTTGCCGCGTTGGATCTTTGCTACGAGACTTTCGAAGACTGCAAGAAGTACGGCTTGCGAGAGCAAGTGAAGGCCTTGGCTCCGATATTGGATACGCTCGAAAGACGAATCGAATGCATCGGGCGACTGGAGCAAGAGGGAAGCGGTAGCGGGTCCGATACCCGGCCTGAACTCGATTCACTGACTTCTGAGTTGCCCATTGATTCCGTTGCTGACCCGATGCTGCAGGCCATGTCACCCACGGAACGTCCTGTTTACCAGTGCCTGATCGAACAGTTGCACTCGCTCGATCGCTCCAGTCGGGACATTCTTGAATTATTGCTTGTGAAAGAGACCTTGCCCGAAAGGTCGTCCGAGGCAAATCATGACACGCTGGTGTCGGCGCTGACATCGGTCAGTTTGCCTCAGCAACGTTGGCTGCGTGCGACGTATCCTGCGACCGTGTTTGTCCTCGGGTTTCTGTTTTGGGTTTTTGTGAATCCGCCGACGGGTCCCAAGGTCCCAATGATGGCCGGCATTTTTGCGCTGATGGTGGTCTTGAATCGCATCAATCCAATTCCATTGTTCGTTTTGATGGTGGCGAGCACATTGTTCGTGGTGGCGCCCGTTTACTGGCTGATCATGCCAAAACTCAGCACGGGTGAAGGGTTGCTCGTATTGGTCTTCATCTACGCGTTCGTGTTCGCTTACCTCGCTGGAAAAAATCCAGCGTTCAAGATGGGGCCGCTGATCATGTTTGTGAATATGACGGGAATATCGAATGAGCAAACTTACTCGTTCGAGGGGCCTATAGACGGTGCGATGATGACTCTGTTGGCCGGCGTGATTGTCGCTTTGGTGTTTGTTTTTTATCGTGCGATGAGGCCCGAAGTTGCCGTCGTTCGAGATGTGCGAATGTTCTTCCGAGGTTGCGCGAGCGTTGCCAAAATGTATCGTCCCGATTCGCAGGGTACTCAAGAGATAAACGCGACCAGCTC
>JBPCVD010000171.1:0-8553 GCA_051010815.1 Rubripirellula sp. | reverse complement strand
CCCCTGCATCTGTATGGAGCTGCATCGTGATGGTCACCCCTTCGAGATCGGCAACGCCCCAAGACCGCGTGCATTGCTTCCTTGGGCAATCGAAGCCAAATTGCGAAAACCTCGTGCTGTCGCAGCTCTTACACGAGATCGCGACTTTGCTGGCAGATCAGGGAGCCAGTGGCTACCGGATCGCGGCGTATCAACACGCCAGTGAAAAAATCGGCTGTCTTGCGATTCCGATCCGCGAGGTGTTTGAGTCTGATGGCTTGGCGGGACTGATTGCGATGCCGACCGTCGGCCGCTCGATTGCGCTTCGAATCGAAGAGTTCCTTCGATCGGGACACATCCCCCTTCTCGACCATTTGCACGGCGACGAAACCGCCGAACGCGTCTTTTCCAGCCTACCGGGAATCGGCATGGAACTCTCCCACCGCATCCACGATCAACTTCATGTCGAGTCGCTGCCAGAATTGCTCGCTGCCATTGATGACGGAAGACTGGAGAGGGTCGAAGGGATTGGCGCAAAGCGAGTTCGCACGATCCGCGAGTGCCTGCGGGAGCGACTGCGACACACCGAAACGCCACAGGAACGCGAATCGTGGAGGAATGTGAGCAGACCGTCGAGGCGTACAAGTCGTTCTCGATCATCCGCGGCTGTGATCCCCGCAGCGGCTGTGAACCCCGCAGCGGATGCGGTCCCTGCGGCGCCTTCTGTCCCCGTTTCGGAGATCATCGAAGTGGACGCGGAATATCGACGACTCGCATCCGCCGGCAAACTACCAAGAATCGCACCCAAGCGACTCAACCCCGATCACGATCGTTGGCTACCAATCCTGCACACGCATCGCGGCGAACGCCATTACACCGCGTTGTACTCCAATTCGAAGCGCGCACATCAACTCAACACGCACCACGATTGGGTCGTCGTTTATCGCGACGACCCGATTGCCGAAGGTCGCTGGACCGTCATCACATCACAATTTGGACGATTGAGAGGCTATCGAATCGTTCGCGGTCGCGAGGTTGAGTGCGAGGCGTTCTATCTTCCCATCGGATAGAGAATCGATCACCAAACTGAACGTCAAAAACTAGAGGAGCCTATTCATGGATACTCTTTTTCACCACATCCTTGTTCCCGTTGATTTCACCTCGAAGAATCATGCCGCTTTATCAGCGGCGGAGCAGCTTGCCAAGCAGAACGCCGCGCGAATATCGTTGCTACATGTGATCGAGTTCATCGACTTCCCCGAGGATGACGAAATCACCGACTTCTACGACAAGTTGCGAGCGAGATCTGCTACGGAGCTGGACAAACTTGTTAGCCATCTCGATCCCTCCGTTGACGTAACGGTCGACACGATCGTAAGCCATCGTGCGCACGGCATTGTCACGTATGCAGTCGACAACTCGATCGACTTGATCGTGATGAGCTCACATCCGATCGACCCCGAACGACGCGGTGGTTGGGGCACCATCAGTTATCAGGTTTCCGCACTCTGTCACTGTCCAATCATGCTGGTAAAACAGCCCGCCAAGGAAGCAAACTGAGTCTTGCTGTCGAGTCACGACGTCCAACGGTGCGTCCATTTGGCGCGCCGCGCGTGCAATTCCGCGCGCTAATGTGATCCGTTGAGAGTCGATCGGGTGACGGCAATCGCTTCCGCCGCACGAAATCCAACCAAGCCGGAAGCTGCGAATTCGGACAATCTTGGCATGCAGTGTGCGACACTCCAGCCCCGTCCGTTTTAAAGTCTCCTCGATGGATTGGTGACATGACTGCGTTTGAACGACTACACGAACTGCATGAGAAGCACGAGAACCTTTGGTGGATCGTCCTCGGTGTGATCGCATTGATTGGATTACTGGTGTTTGCTGGCAATGTTGTTGGCTCATAGTCCATTCCCTTGCGGAGCTGAACGCCATGAAGGCGATGGTTCTCGAACGAACAGGGTTGCTGAGAGATCGAGGTCGACCGCTTCGATTGGTCGATCTGCCAACCCCCTCGCCAAGTCCCCGTGAGCTTCTGATCCGGGTCACCGTGTGTGGCGTCTGCCACACCGAATTAGATGAAATCGAGGGTAGACTCACCCCACCCACCTTGCCGATCATTCCTGGACACGAGGTGATTGGCCGCGTCGTTTCTCGAGGCACCCATGCCAACCGTTTTCAGGTCGGCGATCGCGTGGGCGTCGGCTGGATTCATTCTTCTGACGGAGGCGAACAAGAGAACTTGTCGCCCGCATTCAAAGCGACCGGTTGTGACGTCAACGGCGGTTACGCGGAGTTCATGACGGTATCGGAACGTTACGCCACACCGATCCCGACTGAACTACCAGATGCCGAAGCCGCTCCGCTGATGTGTGCCGGCGCCATCGGTTTTCGGGCGTTGAGAATCGCCTCCATTCAGAATGGTCAGCGACTTGGGCTGATGGGGTTTGGTGGCTCGGCCCATCTTGTTCTGCAACTTGCAAACTATGTCTACCCGGACTCACCCGTTTATGTCTTCGACCGCGCTCGTGAGGTTCAGCAATTCGCCTTGGAATTGGGCGCCGATTGGTCGGGCGACTTGGACCAGTCGCCTCCCGAACCCGTCCATGCAATGATCGACACGACGCCGGCTTGGAAACCCGTGGTGGAATCGATGAAGAAGTTGATGCCGGCCGGAAGGCTTGTGATCAACGCCATTCGCAAGGAAGAGGCGGACAAAGACGCCTTACTTACGATGAGCTACCACGATCATCTATGGATGGAGCGAGAGATCAAGTCGGTAGCCAATCTAACGCGATTCGACATTCGAGATTTCCTTCCACTCGCAGCCGAGATCCTCCTTCGACCTCGGGTCGTGCTCTATCCCCTCGAAGACGCCAACGAAGCGCTGCAGGACCTGCGGAAAGGGGGACTTCGAGGTGCAAGTGTGCTTCAGATTGCGTGACGCGTCACGCCTGGTCACCGTGCAATTGAGTCAGACCGCTTGTTCAGGCCCGCGGCAAATGAGCACCGGACAAGGACAATGCCGTAGCACTGGTTCACAGACGCTGCCGATGACCCAACGACGAACACCCCTTCGAGCGTGCGTTCCCATCACGACCAACTCACTCTGCAAATCGGTCGCGACCGAAACGATGTCGTCGGCAGGGTTTCCGCTGGTCACGTGGTACCGCACTTGCGCGTTCGGCCACTCCTCCATGAGTGACGCTAAATCTCGTTCGATCCTTTCGGTCGGCTGCTCAGTAGCGAACGGGATCGGCGGTCCGTCGCTCACGTACTCCCGCCCCGGTTGCCAAACATGCAAAAGATCGAGAAACACTTGGCGAGCTTCCGCCTGATCAATGGCCAACGGAATGGCAGCCAAACTTGCGGGAGAAAAATCGACCGGACAAAGAACGGATGAGGTGGGCATTTCAGTGAACTCCACGCGGAAACCTGTACGGGCCAATCATGCAAACCCGGTACCGATTGGCGTCTGCGTCAACTCGCCATCCAATTTGACGGGTCGGATTGTCACGACCAATTGGCTGCAAACGCACAGGGCTCGCCCATGCGTGCGGTAACGCACGCATGAGTGTATGCTTTTCCGGCATGAAAACGGGATTTCTGACGTGGCATTCCGATTGCATTGTCTCTTTCCGAACCCTAACCCTGGAGTACGCTGATGAAGAAGGTCTTGCTGGCATCCGATGGCTCGCAGTTCGCCGAGGAAGCTGCGTGGTTTCTATCGCACCTGCCGCACAACCAAAAGCTGGACCTGATCGTCTTGACGGTGCTTCAGATTCCCTACGCTACGCAGCGTTCCGGCTCCGCGACCGAGATCTCCGATAGCTTGGATCAGGAGCGTCACTCGGCGACCGAGGCGTTCGAACGGATCGAAAAGATGTTCGATGGAGCGAATGCTTCTGTCCGACACGTAATCCGAGAAGGCCACCGCGGACAATCGATCGTGGATGTTGCGAATGAGGAGAGCGTGGACCTGGCCGTTGTCGGTGCTCGTGGGCGGTCTGCTGTGCGACGACTACTACTGGGCAGCACGAGTGATTTCGTGGCAACGCATGCCGAGTGTAGTGTCCTGATCGTCCGCCCGACTGGGCTGCGTGAAGAAAGACGTCCCATCCGTATCGTGCTTGGGTACGAAGAGTCGGGTGCTGCTCAGGCCGCTTTGGAAGAATTCCATGAGACTCACTGGGGCAAACAATCCGATGTGCGTGTCGTATCGGTCGTGTCCTACGTCTCGGCATTCCTAAACGAGATTGTCGTGGATACGGGTGACGCGAAAGATGCGGCTGAGGACGCACTACGCGTGGCGGTTGAGACTCTTTCCGACAACGCGCCAAATGCACAGGCTCAACTGATCGACAGCGACCACGTCGGCGAAGGATTGGTCGAATACGTCGAAGAGCAGAGGTGCGATTTGATCGTCGTTGGCGAAACTCCTCACAGCTTGCTGGGCCGCGTCGTGCTGGGCAGTGTGAGTCGCTTTGTCCTCCGACATGCCCCGTGCAGCGTTTGGATCACTCGCAATCGTGCGCACCACCACGTATCGAAAGACTCAGTGTCTTCGGTGTGACAACTCAATCCATTGCAAGACTCTGTTATCTGGCTAACAAGAATTGAATCATGAAACGTTTTAAAAACATCTTGCTCTACGCTGGAATGGAGCAAAACGAGGCGGCCGTGAACCGTGCCGTCAAGCTCGCTCTTGAAAACAACGCACGACTGACCGTGATGGATGTCGTGAAGCCGATCCCTCGTGCGTTGGGCATGCTGACTGCGGCTTCCACCAGTGAAGAACTTCAACGCTTGGTCGGTCAAGATCACCGCGAAAAGCTGCTTGAGGCTGCGGGCGAGTACATTGACACTGGAATTGAGCTGGATGTCGTGGTCGCCACCGGCGATCCCGCGACCGAAATCGTGCGACAGGTTCTGGTAGCCGATCACGATTTGGTTGTGAAAACGGTCAACGCGGAAGGTGAAGGTAGAATCTTCGGAAGCATCGCTCGATCGCTTCTTCGAATCTGTCCCTGCCCGCTGTGGCTGCTGAAGCCCGAGATCCACGGCGATTTTAATAAGATCTTAGCTGCCGTCGATTTGGACGCGACCGACACGTCGCACTTGAACCTGAATCGAGACATCATGGAACTCGCAGCAGGGGTCGCAGAACGCGAGAACGCAGAACTGCACTTGGTCAGCGCATGGGATGTTTGGATGGAGTCGGCACTCCGCCGGCGCGCGGGGGATGCTGAAGTGGACGCCGCAATCGAAGCGAAGAAGGCTCGAGTAGAAACAGATCTAAAAACACTCATCGGTGGTCGTGAGGCTGACGCGATCCCAGTCCACCCCCATCTGCAGCGAGGGAATCCAGCCGCGATGGTTCGAATGGTCGCGGAAAAGATCGAGGCAGACTTGCTGGTGATGGGAACCGTATGCCGAACGGGCGCGGCCGGATTCCTCATCGGCAACACAGCGGAAACGGTCCTGTCGGGGGTCAATTGCTCGATCCTCGCATTGAAACCGGATGGGTTTGTGTCGCCCGTGCTTCCGGCCGACGCCGTCAGCTGAACGAGCCCGACGTCGGCGCGAGCAGAAGCAAGCGAGGACAGCTTCTCGCATGGCACGCTTTGTGCAAGTGAAAATAGTTTGATGGGATCATCGCGGCTGTCGATGACCAACGAACCTTCCACTTGACGAGGACTCCCTGATGAAACGCCTGACCGTTCTGCTGCTGGTGGCAATGTTCGTCCCTCTCTATTCAGCGCAGAGTGATCCTCCGAAACACGACCCGCCTACCAAGCTGACGCCGTTGATGCGTATGAAGCTAGATAAGTCAAAGGAAATTTTGGAGGGTCTGACGCTGGAGAATTTCGATCAGATCGCCAGCAACGCTCGCTCGCTGAAACTGCTCAGCTTGGAAAGTGGATGGAACGTCCTGCAAACCGAGGAGTACGCCATCCAGAGCCGCGATTTCCGACGCACGTGCGATCTGATCGAGAATGCCGCGAAGGACAAAGACATCGGTCGCGCGGCACTCGGCTATGTTGCCATGACCGTCCGCTGCGTCGAATGCCACGCCTACATGCGGAAGCAAGCGGCTCAGACAAATACGACGAATGGACACTAGCTCGTGTCCGCGATTGCTTGGACGGATATAAACGTCGGCCAACACACGTGGACACGGCCAACCGTTCGGACGTCAGTCAAGGTCACGCAACATTTTGTGACAGCTGACACAGCTGATCGTGAGCTGTTGAAATGCGATGGTCGCCCCATCCAAGTTGTCGGCGCGAGCGTTTCGGAGAATCTCGGCATTCGCGAATTCGAAGGCCTGGAACTGGGCTCGATACCCCGGCTTCCGATTTCGCACCCAACCTTCGACCTTTGACAGGAGTCGCATCTGCTCTGCCTTTTCAGCCACCATCTCGAGCTCACCCGTTGCCAGACCGCGCAGAATGTCTTGCGAGTACTCCAGCTTTTTCTCCATCCAAAAACTCACTGGCTCCACCTGTTTTTCTGCTTCCTTCGTCGTCTGGGTTGGATCATCCCCCACAATCACACCACCGCTGACTAAAAGTAGCACTACCGCCGTTAGATAACGCATCTGCTCGTTCCCCTAAAATGAAGAGCCGTGAAACTGATACCGAAGTTTTGCCTTTTGGAGCATGGCGTCGATGAGCAATTTCAATGCCGCCATCCAATTCGCGCATCAACGCTGGCGATATCGTGACAATCAGGCACACGTGACTGCGCTCGTCACGGTTGAGCGCGCGGTGGTTGATCGTGAAACCACGGCTCAGCGCGCGGTCGAGAAACCCGGCATCCGAGCATGCACATGAATCTGGCATCCGACCGAACGAGCGCGGAACTCACTTCAGCACTGCGTCGCGCCGATACGTATCCCCATCAAGTCGCTTCCTCAGTCACCGTCTATGAGACTCACGTTTCGTGGGTCTTCCTGGCCGGTGATTTCGCCTACAAGGTTAAGAAGCCGCTGGTCACACACTTCCTCGACTACTCCACACTCGATCAGCGCAGACGCTATTGCGAGGAAGAAGTTCGGCTTGATTCACGGTATGCGTCTGATCTCTATCTCGGCGTGGTCCCCGTGACCAAGGTGAGGGGACAGTATCAAATCGGAGGTGATGGCGAAGTCGTTGAGTACGCCGTCAAGATGAAGCGTTTTGCCGAAGGCTCGCTACTCAGCGAACTTCTCGAAGCAGGCAGGCTTCCGTTATCGGATGTGATGGGCTTGGCAGTTACCGTCGCAGGATTTCATCATGATGCACAGGTCGCTGATCGAAGCGCCCCATGGGGTTCCCCACACTCCGTCCTGGAAAATGCGCTCGACAACGTTCGCGATCTTGAAACCTTCGCCGAGAGCGAATCGTTCGCAACTAAACTGGCTACCATTGGCGAATGGACTCACCAATTCTTCGAAAAGCATCAATTGCGATTCTCACAGCGACGCGTCGGTGGTTTCATTCGCGAGTGTCACGGCGACCTGCACGCCTCCAACATTGTGCAGTGGCATGATCGGCTCGTGCCGTTTGACGGAATCGAATTCAATGATGCGTTTCGCTGGATCGACGTGTTGAGTGACGCCGCATTTCTTGGAATGGACTTGAAATTCCGCGGTCGACCGGACCTCAGCCACAGTTTTCTTAACAGCTACCTGGAACAAACGGGGGACCACGCATCGCTTCCCATTCTTCGCTGGTACATGGTGTACCGCGCAATGGTCCGAGCGAAAGTCGCAGCCATCATCTCCAGTCAACACCCAACCCAATCGACTCAACACATCGACGCGTTGCAGGATTGCCGAAAACACCTCGACCATGCTCGACTGCACATCCAATCTCCTCCGCCACGACTTTGGATCACGCACGGCGTCAGCGGAAGCGGAAAAACGTATGGCAGTGAAGCGACGGTCCAACGTCACGCTGCCATTCGACTGAGATCTGACGTTGAGCGAAAGCGTCACTTCGGGTTGCAGCCCGATCAGCGTCCAAGCGAACAGATGAAGCGAAAGCTGTATTGTGAGTCAGCCAATCGAGCAACCTACAACCGCCTGGAACGACTAACCAGGGGCATCCTGAGGGCAGGCTACAGCGTCGTGGTCGATGCAACGTTTTTAAGGCAATCGATGCGGGATCAGTTCGCCCAACTTGCGCAGCGAGAGTCAGTCAATTTCCACATTCTGGATTTTGATGCAAAGGAATCGACCTTGCGAAAACGCGTGATCGATCGAAATCAAAACGATAACGATGCGTCCGATGCGGACGTCGCCGTATTGGAGTCCCAACTTCGCACGCGTGAACCGCTGACACCAGCAGAGCTGAATTACGTGGACGCCCCAACAAACTTCCAGCCTGACCCGAACGAGGCATCTTGATATGACCGCCGGTACCCCGCGTCTGATGAGACAATCGTGCTAGCTCTGATCACGACCTTCTTCTTGCTGAGCAGCTTGATCGTCGCAGCCGGAATTCTGCTGACGAAGTTCGCCGATGAGCTTGCTGATCTCACTTCGATGGGACATTCCCTCGCGGGCTTATTGTTGCTTGCAGCAGCCAC
>JBPCVD010000170.1:0-9493 GCA_051010815.1 Rubripirellula sp. | reverse complement strand
TGGCTGCAAACCGTCTTGCCGATGCACCGCCAATACGTAGAACCGACCAGATCGCATGCCGACCAGGTAGTCGATGGTCGGTTGGATCTTCGTCAAGTGGCTCGGACCTTGCTGCACGAATTCGGTCTTTGACTTCGCGATCCGGTGTTTGCGTTCGTCGCCATGAATACCACAAAGCAGACTTTCCAAAATCCTTCACTGCATGACTGAACTTCTTCCAGTCGCTGCCCAACGGATCAGTGGCGGATCAGTGGCGGATCCAAACGCATTCGAGCCGTTCGGAGGCAGCATGTGGGTCGATGCGTCGGCACAAAGCGTGTTTGTTTTGAGCGTGATGATCAGGATTGTTTGGTGCAGCGATCGGCGGCCTGAGAAGCAGTTCTCAAGGCTCAAAGAAGACTTGGCGGACGGTTCGTCGAGAACGCAGTCCGGGTCCGTTGTTGCTATAGAGTCGGCCCCCTTCGAAGAAATCGCGAACACGAGTTCGCAGATTCGTGGATCAGTGTGGAGATGACGTCTTCGTGAAAACCGATCGATGAAGCGTGGCTTCGACGTTCAGTTTTCCCGCTGGGGGCGAGCTTTGATCTCTGGCGAGATCTCAACCCGAACAATCGCCTCTGGCGGTCCGAACCACCCCACGGGGCAAGTCGTCTGGATAAACGAGTAGGCGTCCCGGGCGTCTGCGTCGGTGACCGAACCTCGGGTGGTCGCCCGATACGGTCGGAATCGAACATCCTCCTGTCCGGTAACTGTCCACCACTTTTCCATCATTGATCGAACTAAAAATGCAGAATCTCAATTTGCGGATCCCGGATCCCAATCGCGCAGGTCGTTGTATTAACGCGACCGATCTTTGCCGCCCGTTTTTGGCAACGTGGGATGAGTTTTGGCATCGATGGGAAACGCAGGAGTTGCTGGTGACGATATCATCTTGCGATGGCGTGGATGTGGACGCGTTGGTCGGATGCGACGTTCGAGGCAACGTCTGGATCGATCAACGGGTGGCGTTTCAGTTGCTACGCTGGCTTCAGCTTGGACCACCGGTCGACTGTTGCGAGCCGCAGGTGATCAATCCGCCTGGTTACTAACACTCTTCGTGCAGCTGGAACAGCCAATGTCGGACGATGCGAATTCTTTCGGAACGCTTGATTCTCTGCAGAACCGATACCACGTGTTGCGGCATGGTCGGAGCGAGGGCAACGAGTTGAACGTGATTGTCAGCGAGCCCGATCGTGGGCTCGGTGGATTCGGTTTGACGGAGTTGGGGAAGACGCAGGTGCAGGAGACTTGCAAACGTCATCGAGCGGAACTGAACGATGTCACCAGAATCTTCGCATCCGATTTCTTGCGCACGCAACAAACGGCGGGCATCGTTGCCCAGCATTTGTCGTTGGAGGTGGAGTTCACTCCCTCGCTTCGCGAACGCTTCTTTGGAAAGTGGGAGGGGGCCGGCTGCGAACACTACCATGACGTATGGCGTCAGGACGCATTAGCGCCCGACAAGTCAGTGGATGACGTCGAGTCTGTGGCGGCTGTCGCCAGCCGAATGACCGGTTTGGTGCGAAAGATTGAGCAGCGACTGTCGGCGGAAGGAGAGTCGGGACAGCACATTCTGCTGGTTTCACACGGTGACCCCCTTCAGGTGTTGTTGACCGCGATTTGTGGTCGAGATCTTCATCAACATCGTGCGATGGCCGTGCTGCAAACGGCCGAACTGCGTCCGCTTGCTCAATCAGCATGCTCGCCATGAGCTGCCAGACGGTGAGCTGCCAGACGGTGAGCTGCCAACCTGCGAACCGGAAACCCGAACGCGACGCATGGTCATCCGGGAATTCGGCACGTGCCAGTCAGGTTGTCGCCGGTTCCAAATGTCCAAACAAGGAATGGCGGACCTCTGGATCGCGTATCTTCCAGACGACGGCGTCAATGAAGTAGTGGTGAAGGTTCAGTGTCACGAAGGTGGCAGTCACGATTGGCAATCGCGACTCCGTGACACCGCCGATGAGGTCTGCCCAGTGGAATCCGACAACGCCCAAGACGACCAGCAGCACGTAGTAAACGATCAGGTGCGGCCAACGGTGTCCGGGAGTGGTGTGTTCGTTCACTTCGACTCGAACGGGGAACATCAGGTATTGCAGAGCATGGAATCCTTGGACCAGAAACAGTGACGATGGCTGCACATCGACCATCACGTACCAGCTGTAGGTGGCAAGCCAAGGCAACCAGACTCGCATCGGAAGGTGTTTCTGCTCGCGCTGAGACAGGCGGATGAATCCCCAGAGCCCGAGAAAGAACGTTACCAGGACGGCGACGCGGCAAGTCGAAAGGATCGCTCTCATGAAGTAGACGCCCACCTCGTCTTGCGGCAGGAATTGCTGCAGCAGACCCATCGCTTCGCAGGCGAGCGTGACGTGATACAGAAAGAGTGCGTAGAATCCGCAGCGAATCAACCGGCGTTCGGGGATCGTCATGCGAAACCCGCTGAGAAATGCGAAGCTTGCCGTCATGCCCCAGGATTGCCCCACATAGTGCCAACCCAAGAAGACGGGCGCCGCAAAGTTCAGAACTGTGATGATCGGCAACGGCTGCGTCGCGGTCGCCGCCGGATTTGCGAAACACTTGTAGATGACGTAGCCGATAAAGGCGAATCCAAGCATCGGCATTGCCATGGTCACCCACGGATGCTTCCGGAAATTACTTTGCTTGCTGTAAAGCAGGCGGTACGACGCCATGAAGTGAGGGCCGTTGATCAGCACATCGGTGATCATGTAGAGCTCGATCGCGAGCACCCAGGAGGTGACGGGGCTTTGGCTCAGGTGACCGAAGGCGATCACAAAAACAGCGATGATCAGGGAGATTCCGCCTCCGCAAAGCGCGTCGATGCGTGGCGTGATGATCGCCTTGGGCGTGTCGGCGGCTTTCCGTTTGCGGGACCGGTTCAATGGGGGACTCTGCCGTCGCAGGGAATTGCGGGATTCTTCGCAAGGACCGAAGGAAGGGGGACTCGCCGGTATTTTGGCGTGATCCGTCCCCATCGTGTCGAATGCGACTCATTCCCTAAACCGTGTGACGACGATGATGACGATCGCTGCACGTATCGACCGAATCGAATTCGTAACCCATGATGGAGATTCGTGGCGATTCATGGGATTGAATCGTCCCGGTTTGTGATTCCACGAAAGACTGTGGTCCTATCGACCAAATTGGAGCATTCGATGCCTGTCACCGGACCACCAGTGAAGGAGCCCAATCCGATTGCCAGCATGCTTCGCCGTGGATTGGCGGCGGGTGGCGATCGGTTGGCTTTGTTCTGTCCGACGCGCTGCCTGACGTGGGACGAAATCGATGCCTTGAGTGATCGATTGGCCAACGCCTATTTGGATCGAGGGCTAACGCCGGGCGATCGCGTAGCGACGTTGATGCCGAATCGTCCTGCACTGATCATTCACTATCTGGCATGCATCAAAGCGGGATTGGTTGCGACCCCGCTGAACTACCGATATATGCCGCCGGAGATCGATCACGCTTTGGAGGTCAGCGGCGCATCGTTGCTGTTGACGCATGTCGAGCGAGATGACGACGTCGCTGAATCGAAGTTGGCACAGCGATTGTCACATGGCATCGTTCGCTACGGAAAATCGATATCGACGCAAGTCGATGGCTACGAGGAACTGTTGAGTCGTGGAGTGCAGGAGACTCCGTTGCCGACGGTGCCGATGGACGCGCCCGCGTTCATCTACTTCACATCCGGGAGCACCGGAAAGCCGAAGGGCGTCACGCACACGCATGCGACGATCGGCTCGATGATGGCATGCTCGATCCAGTGTCTTCAGATCGAGCCTCAGGATATCGTGTTACCCGCAGCGTCCTGTTCGCACATTGGCGGTTCGATGTTCAGTTTGTGTGCGTTGGCAGCGGGTGCGAAGCTCGTCTTGCCGCGCACGGGCGCCGCCGGAGACGTATTGCCGCTTCTTCGTCAGCACAATCCCTCTGTCTTGTGGATGTTACCTTCTGCCCTGGTCACTTTGATTCGCGATCATGAGGCCCGCAGCGCAGACTTTGCTTCGATACGGCTGTGCCTTTCGGGTGGCGACAAGGTTTCTGCAAAGCTTGAATCGGAATTCACAGAGTTTGCGGGGACCCCGATCGATGAAGGGTATGGCATGACAGAGATTGGGTGCGCAACGGTCAACCCGATCGGTGGTGAAAACCGAATCGGTTCCGTCGGGAAGTTTTCACCCGGCTATCAGGGATCGATCCGCGATGACGCGGGCAACGAAGTGAAGAGAGGGGAGTCTGGCCGTCTCTGGATTCAGTCCCCGGCTAACTCGATCGGATATTGGCAAAACCCTCAGGCCACTGCCGAAACGATCGTGGACGGTTGGCTAGACACAGGGGACATCATGCTTGCCGACGATGATGATTACCTTTGGTTTCGAGGCCGCAAAAAGCAGATCATCATCCATGATGGATCCAATATTTGCCCGCAAGAGGTGGAGGAGGCGCTGATGGATCATTCCGCTGTTTGCGAGGTCGGCGTCGTCGGCGTTCACGACCTGGTTCACGGTGAAAACGTCCGCGCGTATGTGACATTGAGAGATGGGGAAGAACGTCCGTCGGTTCGTTCGCTCATCGATTTCGCTCGTGCTCGGATCGGCTACAAGGCGCCCGATCAAATCGTCTTCTTGTCAGAAATGCCGCTCAATGCCACCGGGAAGGTTGATCGAACGCGTCTCAAAAAACGGGCGGAAGCTCACCTTGATTTGACAACCGGCGGCCAGTTGGACGGCTGATCCTTTCGGGTCGCGTGCCGCATGCGTGCTCTGGTATCGAGAGTTTGACGACGACCTGAGGGATTCTTTCGAAAGTTGAGAAGGGTTTTCTTAGCGAAGTTCCCATCTCGATCGTTATCTTTGTCAGCAGTGCCGTTTCGTTGCGATCATGAACTTGATGTGGCTGCCAGCCCGTTGTGATCGCCAGTCGCTTGCCAATTGAAACGAGTCGAATGCTCATGTCACGCTCCCTGTTCGCTGTCGCTTTTCTGCAAATGTTCCTAATGGCGTGGCCTGTGCTCGCTGATCCACCGGTAGCAACGCCGCAACCGGAAAAGGCAGCCGAGAAACCGGTCACGTTGATGGGAATGTTGCAACCGTGGCTTTATCCGGAGTCGGAATTCGGTGGCGCGAGCACTAGCGACGCTGGCGTTACCGACATCAGTTCGATCAAAAGCAACGCGATCCAGACAACCACTGATTCCGTCGACGAGGTGATGAAGGTCTACTGCGAACGCCTCAAGGTTGATTTGAAAGGAAAGCACATGGATGAAAAGGAGGGCACGCGAATCACGACGGATCGCTCGGTACTGATTCAGGATTTGTCTGCCGAACGCCCGTGCAAAATGTTCGTTATCGCAGTCAATCGAGCGAAGGAATCGACAACGGTGGTCGTCAGTCGTGTGGAGGGTGAAGAGCGGACAACCATCGGCTGGTCAAACTTTCGGCAACTTTGGCCCTAAGTTTGGTGTCCATTGCGAGACCAGAACGCGGCAACATCTTTGTGACGCGGAACTCTGTTAGTTCGCAGCATCTCAGCGGTGGAGTGAAGTAATGAATGCGACGAAGAGGATGGACAAGCCAATCGATGAATCGAGACACGGCCGTTGGGTCGGCGTCGTGTTGTTGCCAGTCATGCACCTCCTGGCGTTTGGTGGCCTGTACCTTGTACTCGTCCAGATCTGTTGGTCGTTCCAGGATCATTATGCGGCTGTCGGCTTGGCAGAAACTTTGCGGTTTCGACAACTCCGAGCGATGTCGGATCTCGTAGCGGGCTACACCTTCGTGTTCTTGCTACTGATCAGTTTGGATGCCTTTGTCGTTGCCCGGCTTGCCCGCAAAGCGAATCGTTGGACATCTGCCTATTCGCACGCCGTGTTGTTTAGTATCGGGACGGCGATGTTCATTGCCATCGCTTGGATGATTCAGCCGATGGTTTGGGGGCGACCCCGGACTGCTCGACCTGCGGTAGCCGACGCGAATCAAGGTGACGTCGCCGAGACTCGGAGCCTGTCGTTAACGCGGATCAAAGATTGACCGCCGGCATTACGACCGAGTCGAAGGTCGTCCCCGCCACGATCGCCAATTGAAAGAACGTTTGAAGCGAATGACAGAAAACCCGTACCGGCCAGTAGGTGGTTCTGAACGTTCGTGTTTGAAGTCCGTCAAGTGCTTCTATTGGTGTTCGATAGCTTCATGGGTCGGTGCCTGCCTCTGTGCCGTTCCCGCCGGCGTGTTACTGTTTCGAAAGTTGCCACCCGTGGGCAACCGTGGCGTGGTCTACGAATCTGAGGCGATGGGGCGTCCAGCCGACTTCGATTTGATCGTGAATGTGTCGATCGGACTGGCCATCGTCCTGGGTGTGATAGCCGCTATTCTCTACGCGGTCTTCTTTGCCTTTGACAGACGTCGTCGTCGCCCCGTTGATCGAGGGTGAGGACATCGCATTCGAATCTGGTAACTTGTGGTCTATCGATTGGTGAAGTGCTTTGCAATGTCTGGTAGGAGAATGGGAATGAATCTCAGCTACAGAAGTTCGTCTCTGGTGCGTGTCACGCTGATCGGTTTCGCGATGGTATCGTCGACGCTGATAGCAACCCCGGCGTTGTGCCAATCTGAAGACTCGGAACCGGAGACGCCGTCGATCGCTGAACAGGTGAAAGGCAAGTGGGTTCTTTATCGAGAGACTCCCAACGGCCGTTTCACGACCATCAAAGTGCATAACGGAACGGAGTCCATTGTCACGTCGTATGATCCGAATATGAATGAGGTTTACTCTCATCGTTCGGAATACACCGTGGATGAAACCGGTGCGGCGTGTGTTTTCACTTACCGTAACCAGAAGGTGCTTGTCGGAAAGGATGCAGGAGCGGTTGTCCCCGGCCCATTCTCGTACTTGTTTCGGATTGACGGAGAACGCTTCCTGGAAGTTCACGGGATGATGAAGGGCGACAAGCGAAACCCTTCATTGACCGTTTGGGAACGACTGAAAGATGATCCCATCAAGAGGCCTGCGACCTGACTTCGCAGACGGACAATGTTTGAACTGTGCGTTTGATCGAACGTGAAGGCCCCGTGTTTTAACGGGGTATGGAATGCGGTAGACGTTCTTGCTTTGCTTTGGACCGCTCAGCCATGATCTCGTGAGGATTACTTTGATGCACGATTTACAACTGAAGAGTCGCTCGAATGGATCATGCCTGATCCTGATCGCCGTCCTGGTTTCGGTCTTCGTTTCGACGGGTTGCGATTCGGCTCACAAACCGTCGCCCATCCCGGCAGGTTCGACGCTCGAAGTACACGCCCTTGCGGCGACCGGGACGCCCAACGCGATCAGCCTGGCCGACCCGAAGACTGGTGAGTCCCTGTTGTTGGAACTATTGCCGGTGGTGGCCACCGCAGATGTCGCGACCGTCGAAAGGTCGAAACTGGAGATCGAAAGTTTGGATGGAAGTCCTGCTATCCTTCAGCCCGCCTTGAATGTCGTGCTGACACCTGAAGGTGCCGCAAGGTTGTTGAAGGCAACCACCGCGTTGCAAGGGCAGACCATCGCGGTGGTCATTGATGGAAAAATCGTCTCGACGCCCAGGGTCATCGTTCCGATCAACGGCTCGTTTCGCATTTCGAGTGACGTTTCGGATGTTGCGTTTGTTACGGCGATCGAATCGATCACTGGCAACGCGACGCCGTGACGTCAGCCGGGATCGGGCCTCAATGGATTGAGCGGCATTCGAACGGAAAACGTGGTTTATTCGGTGGCGATCCACTCGAATTGCACGACGCGATTGATCCTGTGTAGGATGGAGGGTTGTTGGTACGGCAACCGGCTGCAAGTCCATCATTTCGACAGGCGTCCAATGAAACCACCCACAACACCTCTGCTGATCATCCTTGTCTCGCTTTTCTTTGCGGGTGCCATTTTGGTGTCTTCCTATTTGCTGAGGGGCACTGACCACGGTGATACGGCAACCTATTTCATTGTGGCGTTGTGGTTCATTCCGTTCAGCTACCTCTGCGCGACAAGTGAGCGGGAAAAGATTCCGGTGAAGTCAGAGGTCCGATCGTCTTGATCGCGCAGGGATGTTCGAAATCCACCGGTGAGAACTAAGTGGTCCACCTGGGTGTCGAATGCAACGGTCGCGGGTGAACGCGTGATCGGCTAAGGGATGGGATCGGTTGCGAGGCGTCGTCCGTTTTTTCATCGTCGAAGGAGTCGAGTTCATGCAACGAAGGCATCTCTATCCGCTTGCAATTGTTGTGTTGCTCGCCGCATTTTTCTTGGGACGGTCTTACTTCGACTGGCGTGAAGCATTGGAAGCGAGTGGCGTGCAGGAGCAAGCCGGGGCTCTTGAGCCAACTGTCGAAGAATCCACAGTCGATATGCAGAGCGACGACATGACGACTGACGGGATTCCGAGAAAGTTTGAAATGAAGCCGACAGCTGATGTATTTATTCTCAAATTAGATCCACCGACGCGGCCGAATTTGGGCGTGGAGATTACGCCCGACTCAGGTTCGGTCGAACGTGGCATGAAGGCTGATGCAATCTGGCGTGAACAACAGCATCACCAAATTCAGCTGGATCCAGTCATCGATGCGACAAGTCCACGTGCCTTTATTGAGAAGATCCCAATGCCGAATGGGCGGTGATCTGAGTTTGGATGACGGGAAAGCAGAGTGATTGACGTTGTCGATGTCAGGTTGCGAGATGTATGACCAAGATCCACATGCCTATACACCGGCCGGGCGTGGGCTCTTGCTGGTGGCCGTGCTGCTTCCGGTGGTGGGCTTTTGCGGAACCTTTTACGCGTTGACGCAGGCCGAGGGGGTTCGGCGCGTTCCTGCATTCCTTCTTGCCGTGCCCTACATGATTCTTGCGACACTCCTGTTTCATTTCGGGACTAGATGGATGCGGGCCGGCGGAATTCGAGTTCGGTACGACGATGACGAGCGCCGAGACGGATCGTTTCAAACAAAGAACGCTTCGCACGATACGCCTGCCAGTGAATTGTCGCTGCCTGAAATGCGATCGGCGTATTGCTCTGTATGTGACAAGGAAGTTGACATCGATGACGAAGATCGATGCGTCCACTGCCATTGGACCGTTTGACGATCGCCGGAGAGGCTAAGTTCACCAAGCTACAAATCACTCCCTACATCGCATGCCGAGGCCGCCACCACGGTTCTCGAACGGATGCCATGCTGTGTGGGTGATCCGATGAAACAACGGGGGCCGTGGCCCCTTCTCTTACACGCTTCTATTCGAAGGGAAATCGATGACTCACTTGGTAGCCGCGCCCGTCATCTGTCTGATGCTGGTGGTGATCGCCACACCACCGCAGAAGTCAATTTCGTCAGGGAAATACACAATTCGAGTCCCGTCGTCGTGGGAGCAGATCCCCGATGATGAAACCGTGATCACGGCACGCTCACCACAAGAG
>JBPCVD010000169.1:0-3900 GCA_051010815.1 Rubripirellula sp. | reverse complement strand
GCATGGGGTTGCTGTCTTGGCCAGCCGATGTCAGATCGATTGTGGGCTCTAAAGCCACGGATGCCGCTGGACTTTGTGGGGCGGGCGACTCCGGTTGTGCAACGGATGGATCCGCGGTGGGAAGAATCGCCGCCAGTGGATCGGTGGAGGCCTGCGAGTTGGCCGTTGCGAGTGGATCTTCTGCCGGCAAAATGTTTGCCAGCGGGTCAGACGAAGGCAGCACCGAAGCCAATGGGTCCGCCGATGCCGGCGATTCGTCTGTGACCGCGATGATTCCGAACCGGGCGTCGAGTTGCGCTTTCGATTCCGCGTTCGCGAGCGTCACTCTTGATTGCTGAACAAGTTTGGCAGCCTTGGCCCACAGTTTTGGATCGGTATCCGCTTTGACCGCTTTCAGCTTTGCGACGACAGACTGAATCGCTTTGCTGATCGTCGCATTGTCCTGCTCGCCATCTTCGAGGCCGAAGACTTGGTAAGCGTGAGGATTGCCCGTGGATTCTGAAATCGGTAGCAGGTCGGAGATCTTCGTGGCCGGCATCGGTTGGATCTTACTGCGGAGCTCTTGGACGGAAACGGAAGGCTGTGGACTCGCCTGACGTCTCAGGAACGCCATTTCTGGCGTCCCGAACTCAGGATACTACGACCGACTGGATGATGTCAGTCAGTCGGGGGGCCGTGTTCGCGGGATCTCTTCGATCTTGGCAAGTCCAGCACCGCCCGGCAAACCAAATCACGGTGCTGCTCATGATTATGAAGAAGATGCTGCGATATCGCTGAACCATCTCCACCCGTCAAGACAACTCGGATGGCGTCGTCGGTCAGTCCAGAGAAATCGCGATAATTGTCGATCAGCCGATCGATTCCACCCGCGATTCCCGCCAACACACCGCCCAGCATGGCTTCCTCGGTATTCTTTGCGGGTTGCTCGATCTTGGTGGTTTGCCATTGAATTGCAGGCAATGCGGCGGTGCTGCAAGCGAGCGAGCGAAGCTGCATTTGCAGACCCGGCAAAATCGCCCCGCCAACGAATTCGCCAGCGTCACTCACGCAGTCGACCGTGATCGCTGAGCCCGCATCGACGACCACCATTGGCTTCGCGGCCAGCCGGCTTGCGCCATAAGCACACAGGAGCCGATCAATGCCAAGGCGATCTGGCTCATCGACCAAGGCCTTCATCGGAACATCGCGCCACGTGAGAAGGCACGTGGTGCTGTCCGGTCTTCGTGTCTCCAACATCTGAATCAGCTCGGAGGACGCTTCCGGTTGGACGCTTGCGACCCGCCATGTCGCCGGAATGTCTCCGATCAGTGATTCGGCCCAAGCAATCACTTGGTGTGGCCAATCAGTTCCCTCGATCCGAACGGCGTGAGAATGGAACACGTCCCCGAGTTGGATCGCCAAATTGATGGTCGTGTTACCGACATCTGCCGCAATGACTTGCGACTTGGTCACGGCTGATCCTCAGCCGAGTCGGGTGCCTCCGCGGACGAGTCGTAGTCTTTGGCTTGCACTTGGTTGGAAAGGTCGGCAGTGGGTCCAGACAGGTGAGGCGGACGACGCTTGCTGTTGCGGTTCCGCTGTTGTTCTAAATCTTCCTCACGAAGAATCGTCACCTCTTCGCCCGCATCGAGAAGCATTTGTCGACGCTGGTCGACGTGCCGCAAGATTTCTTCGCTCAACTCCGCGAGTCCATCGCCGGTCATCGCGCTGATGAGATACACGTCGCGTCCCGAAGCTTCTTTCAAAGCGTCGCGGACATCTTTCGCGCCATCGAGTTCGCTTTTCGTCACGACGACGATTTCATCGCGTTCGCCGAGCGTCGCATCGTACTCACAGAGCTCGGCCCGAATTGACTGATAGTTCTCGATCGGGTCAGTCTCGTCCGTGGGTGACGGTTCGACGAGGTGCACGAGCAAGCCGGCGCGCTCGACATGGCGGAGGAACTCATGGCCCAACCCGACACCCTCGCTAGCACCTTCGATCAAACCGGGGATATCCGCCATCACGAAGGAGCGTTCTCCTGTGACGTCGACGATTCCAAGATTTGGGTGCTTGGTCGTAAACGGGTAGTCAGCGATTTCGGGTCGGGCGCTCGATACTCGACTGAGGAGTGTGCTCTTGCCCGCGTTCGGTTTACCCACCAAACCCACGTCGGCGATCGATTTCAGTTCCAGAATCACATCACGAACTTCCCCATCCTCACCGATCGTTCGTTCGCGAGGCGTTCGATTCGTGCTGCTCTTGAAGTGGGCGTTTCCCTTTCCGCCCCTACCGCCTCGGGCCACGACGAATTGTTCTCCATGCTTTTTCAGATCCTTGATCACAAAGCCGTGCTCAGCATCGATCACCGTCGTGCCAGGAGGGACGAGGAGCTTTTCGTCGCGCCCATTGCGTCCATGTCGCAAGGCTCCCTGGCCAGGCATACCTTTGGGGGCTCGAAACATACGACGGTTTGCGAACGCCGCCAGGCTATTGACTCCCAGTCGAGCTTCCAGAATCAGGCTTCCACCGTCACCGCCATCACCGCCATCAGGGCCACCACGCGGTACGTATTTTTCTCGACGGAGACTGGAGCAACCGTCCCCTCCTCTGCCGGCTTGTAACTCAATGATGACGCGATCAACAAACATATCGGGCAGCTGTGGGGAAAGACTGGAAGTCGATGGATCGTGTCTGGACTGGATCACCACTTAAGCAGCCACTCAAACGAGGCCGCAGTGGTTGCCGTCGGGCAAACGAGGGACGCAGTTCGGGCCGTTCTGGGTTCGGAGCGATCCGCGACCGCAGCCAGGTTCTTGACTCGATCCAAGATACCCAACGCCCTGGGATTGGCTAGCGAGTTTCAGTCTTACCGCCAAGATCCGTCTTAACGCCACGACCTGACCGATCGGACAGCAATCGGCCGTCGAAGATGCACCAATCCACTGGCCTAAGAGAGTGAGAATACAGCGCACAGGCCATTCTCAACACCTCCGGGAGCGAGACGTCTTCCAAGAACCTATCGAACGAAGCAGTGAAGGCTGGAAACGAATTCCCTTTTTAGGGCATTTGGCAACGCCGACTAACGCTTCCAGAGGCGGTCGGTTGCTACCGAAACAGCCACTGGTAGTTGAGTCGCTCTTTCAAGCCATATTGCTTCAGGATGTAGGCCTGTTCACGCTCATCCTCGAAAGCGGGGACACCGAATCGGATCAGGTCTTCGGTCTGACGCATCGTGTCGCCGGGACGAAAGAAGTTCAGCTGAAGTGCTTTTCGCCGGTAGGGGGCATCGTCCCCTTCACCATCCTGTTGGAACGCGTTGGTGAGGCCAAAGACTTCGACGGAAACGAAATCGAGGTTGGGATCAACATCGACCCAAGTTGCGACGCCCCAAACTCCCGCTGACGCGCTGTCGCCGCTGAAGGGAATCTTGACCTTCGAAATCTCGACCGAGTTGTACAACGGAGCGGTAATTTGTTCGCGTACTTTGATCTTGTCGCGAGCCGTTGGAAGAATGCGATCGATGTACCTTGCACCCGTGACTTGGTCACGCATCACGAACATTGGAAAGAAGAGCCTGGAGTCGTACTGGACCGATTCCAATCGCTTGTAGATCGGAACACCAGCGACCGTGTCGGCCACCGGACGGAGGTCACCACCGCGGTAACGCACCCGATAAACCATGTACCAGACGAGCTTGCGCTGCATGCGACCGTCGGGGCGCGGAATATCGATGTAGATCTGACGCAACGGCTTGAACGAGAATTCTAGGCAGTAAACTTCACGACGAAGAATGACTTGCTTCGCCATCTCAACGAGTGTGCGACTGCGAGGATCAAAGTGCGGCTCACCATTTGGATGTTTGTCGCCACCGAAGGCGATCTCCGGATGGGCGTCCAGCAGCGCCTGCAAGGTCTGAGG
>JBPCVD010000168.1:0-3489 GCA_051010815.1 Rubripirellula sp. | reverse complement strand
GCATGGTATTGAAATCCACGTGTTTGGCACGCGTGGAGTTGGAGTGAAGGGAGGAGCGTTAGACCTTTGCCGTCGTGTTCAGAACGATCGCGTCGGCAACGGCTTCTGCGACCTCCGTGGTCGATGCCGTACCGCCGAGATCGGGCGTGCGAATATCTTCGGCTGCCAGCACTCGCGCGACGGCAGACTCCAACGCGGAACTTGCCGCCAGGCATTCGGCGTCGTTGTGCGTGTCGCCGAGCCAATCGAGCATCATTGCCGCTGAAAGAATCGTCGCCAGGGGATTGGCGACGTTCTGCCCAGCGATCGTCGGAGCCGTACCGTGGGATGGCTGAAACAGCGCTCGTCCATGACCGATCTCGGCAGATGGACCAAGCCCCAGGCCACCGACAATGCCGGCACCAAGATCGGAAAGGATGTCACCGAATTCGTTTTCCATGACGAGGACGTCGAAATCCCAAGGATTCTGCACCATGTAAAAACTCATTGCGTCGACGTAGACCGCATCGGCTTCAATTTCTGGATGCGTCTTGGCAACATCGAAGAAGACTTGCCGAAAGAATGCGAGCGAGCGAAATACATTGGCCTTGTCCACACACGTGACCATCTTCTTGCCGTCGGTCGGTCGCCCATTGCGTCGCGCGGCAAGGTGGAACGCGTAATCCGCGACTTGGGTGGTTCCTTTCCGAGTCACAACCATCGTGTCCGTTGCGACCTCGTCACCAACCACGCTGCCGCCTCCGAAAGAGGCGAACAATCCCTCGAGGTTTTCTCGAATCACAACGAAGTCGATGCCGGGCCCCGTATCCTTGAGCGGACAAGGCGCCCCCGGATAAAGCTTCACCGGACGCACTGCCGAATGCAGGCCTAAAGCACGTCGCAACCCAACCATCATCGTCGGTTGAACCTCCGTGCCATCCGGTTTCCGCACATCGGGCAGACCGATCGCGGACAACAGTACGGCATTGGCGTCCAAGCAGTCTTGCAACACATCATCGGGCAACGCTTCGCCTTGATCACGATAGCGTTCCGCCCCCGCGTAATGAGACGTGCAGTTCAATTCCAAGCCTTGCGACTGACCCAGCAAGCGATCCAACACCAAACGTGTCGCATCCATGCATTCAGGGCCAATCCCATCGCCAGGAAGTAGGGCAATGTTATAGGAAGTCATATTCAATTCTCTTCATTGTTCATGAATTCGGATGATGGAGGAGACGTGGAAGCCATGGCTCCGTCCACCAAAGTTTTGACTGTCTTGTTCGTGATCCAGGGACGCACGATGGCGTCGAAGTTTCGGAAGTGTTGGCTTTTCAAGTGAGTATCAAAAGCCTGCCGGTGGTCGTATCGTTCATAAAGGAAACAGTAAGTCTCGCATTCAGGATCGAAACAGACGTCGAACTGGCGACAACCCGTTTCCTGCCGCAAAGAGTTCTCCGCCTGCTTCAACATGGCATCGCGAAACGAGACCCCGTAGCCAGGGCTGATTTCGAATTCGACGGTCACGACGTACATCTCATTAGCTCCGCAATTTCTGTGATCGAAACGGTCGACATGTTGATCGAGACGCATCGTGCTGGCGTGACTCGAATCTGATCATCGCAACATCTCCAAAGCGGCCGCGAAGAAATCTGTCTCGCCGAAGTTGCCGGACTTCAAGGCCAAGCAGAGCGGATCGGATCCCGATGAAATCGTCCACGGAACACCCGCGCAGATCTCTGGTCCAATCTCCAAAGCTTCGACGCCAAGATGCTTCACAATCGCACCAGACGTTTCGCCACCAGCAAGGACAAGCTTCCGAAACGCATGCTGCTCGACGAGCGTCCGCACGACTGAAGCCAACAGCCCTTCGATCGCTGCGGCAAGTTCATCTGTGCCGTACTGTTTTTGAAGTTTGGCGACTTCATCCGGCGCCGCCGTGGAATAGAACATCACCGGTTTCTGCGGGGATTCGGCGGCGGCCCAGGCAACAAGCTTGGTTTGAATCGCACTCGAATCGATCATGAGCTGCGCTACGTCAATGGGTTGCGAAGGGCATTGCGTTCGCATCCATTCCACCTGCTGCTGCGTCGCTCGCGAGCAACTCCCCGCCACGATCAAACTCCGGCCCTCGACCCGTGGCAAAACCGGTTCAAAGGGCGTCGTGTTTAGCAGTCGTGATCGGCGATACGCTTCGGGTAGGTAACGGCCAATCCCTGAACCGCCCGTCACCAGTTCCATGTCGGAAACGGCTTCTGCGAGCTGCTGAAGGTGCCCATCATCGCAGGCATCCGTGACGACCAGTGCAGCGTCTTCCTGAGCAAGCTTTGAAAGAATTTCGCTAACGTCGCCTGCGTAGTCTCCATAGACGAGTTGCCCAACCGATTGTGCACTTTGAGTTTGCAGCACTCGAACAAGATTGGCGTCTCGCATTGGATTCAGCGGATGATCCTCCATCCCGGATTCGTTCAGGAGCCGATCCCCCACGAACAGATGTCCTTGGTAGACGGAACGCCCGTTCCGAGGGAAAGCGGGACAGAAGATTGTTTGCTCAACCTTCAACGCTTTCATGAGGGCTTCCGCGACCGGACCAATGTTGCCCCGCGCTGTGGAATCAAAAGTCGAGCAATACTTGAAGAAGAATCGCTGTGCCCCTGCGTCTCGCAACGTCTCCAAGCTTTCCAACGACAACGCAATGGCTTCATCACAGGGAATGGATCGCGACTTCAATGCCACCACCACTGCATCGGCATCCAATCCGCTTAGTTGCTCCGCAGAGGGAACGCCCAGCACCTGCACCACTTTCATGCCGCCGTGGACAAGATTGATCGCCAAATCCGTCGCTCCGGTCACATCATCTGCGATGCATCCCAGCACAGGGCGTCGATTGGAGGTGGTTTCGGAAAGGGACATGACAGTGGGACGGAAAGTGGTATTCAAGAGTAGTAAAAGAAAGGAAGTGGAATGCACTCGCTATTCCGACGTCGGCAAGGCCAGTCCTCGCACAGGCAAACCCGACTCGGCAGACCGATAGACCGCTTCTTGCACTGCCAGCGTTTTCAAATAGTCGGCGGCGTTCGTTTCAAACGGCTCGGCCGCGCGCAGCTGATCCACAAAGTGATGCTGGGTCGCAAAAACGCAGTCACCCGCAAAGTTCTTGCGTTCATGGGGATATTCCAAATTGCCTTCCGACTGCCCCAAGCGTTGCAGAGTCAATCTTCCGTCGGAATAGAGACGAAGCGAGCCTCCATTACCCTCGACGAGTGCTTCACCAAAGGTGTAACGCGGGTCTTCGGAATTGGGCTCGTTGAAGCGATTGGCATCCCACAGCCCACGACTGCCATCCATGAATTCAAAGAGAACCGTTCCCGCGTCCTCTCCTACGATGTCATCGTTCAACGTTCTTAGTGAAGCGAACACACCATCGATCTCGCCACCCAAATAACGAAAGGTATCAATGAAATGAACGCCAGTTTCGAAGATCAAGAACTTAGGCATCTCACGAAAATAGGG
>JBPCVD010000167.1:0-4739 GCA_051010815.1 Rubripirellula sp. | reverse complement strand
GGATTCGCACGCCCATCGATGCGTTCGTGCTCCGCACGCTCCAGCGACACGAGCTGCAGCATTCTCAGGATGCGGATCGTCGCACTTTGATTCGTCGTCTGAGCCACGATCTGTTGGGACTGCCCCCAACCCCCGCGCAGGTAGACGCATTTGTGAGCGACCAGCGCGAAGATGCCTACGAGTCACTGGTCGATCGTCTGCTGGAATCGCCGCACTACGGAGAGCGATGGGCGCGACATTGGTTGGACGTCGTGAAATATGCCGACACCTGCGGCTATGACAAGGACAAGCTGCGTCCCAATGCGTGGCCGTATCGCGACTACGTCATCAGGGCATTCAACGAAGACAAGCCTTATGCACGTTTCGTTCAGGAGCAGTTGGCCGGCGATGTTCTTTTTCCGGGTGATCCCGATGGGATCTTGGGATTGGGTTTCATTGCTGCGGGGCCTTGGGACTTCATTGGCCATGTGGAGGTCGCGGAAACCAAAATCGACGGGAAGGTCGCGCGGAACTTGGATCGCGACGACATGGTATCGAATGCGTTGAATACTTTTTGCAGTTTGACGATCCAATGTGCTCGTTGCCACCACCACAAGTTCGATCCGATCACCCAGGAAAACTACTACGGATTGCAAGCGGTGTTCGCGGCCGTCGATCGCGCCGATCGTCCCTATGACCTTGAACCGGAGACCGAAAGACGAAGGGCAGATCTTCAAGCAGATATCGACCGGCAAAAGCAGCGACTGAAAAAGGTTCAGGACGAGATCAGGGAGGCCGGTGGTGAACGGCTGAAGGAGATCGATCACCGAATCGCGAAGCTCGAGTCAAAGGTCTCGCTGGTGAAGGGGCCCGCCTTCGGCTATCACAGCGAGATTTCCAAGTCTCAGATCTTCGGTAATCCGGCATCTACGGCGCGAGACGCAGAGATTCGTTCACGAGAATCCGTCTCGCCGAGTGCACCGGCAAAGTGGGTCGAAGTCGATTTGGGAAGTGAGCACGAAGTCGCGAAAATCATATTGCAACCTTGTCATGATGATTTTGCGGGGATCGGAGCTGGGTTCGGATTTCCCGTCCGATTCAAAGTGGAGGTGACCAATGGTCGGGGCGAAACTGTGGTCGCGCTTGATCGGTCCAACGTTGACGTTCCCAATCCCAAATTGAAGCCTCTCGAAATCGCTGAGGCACTGACGGAGGTTCGTCGAATTCGGGTCGTTGTCACGAAACTCGCAGCCCGCCAGGATGACTATATCTTTGCGCTCAGCGAACTTCGTGTGTTGGATCGGGACGGCAATGACCTGGCCGTCGGCAAAATTGTTGATTCTGCTGATTCGATCGAGACTCCCGTCCGCTGGGGCCGGAGCAATCTGACGGATGGTAAATGGCCGCACGTCCAGAGTATCGCCGCCGCCGCGGAGTTGAAGAACGCCCGCGACGACCGTCGCCGCCTCATGAATGAAGTCGAGACCTCAGAGCGAGTTCAGGTTCGTGCTGAGGCGACGCGTGAACTGAAGACACTTCGTGCCGAACTCGCCAAGCTGCCATCAGGCAAAATGGTCTACGCGGCAGCCACCCATTTTTCTCAGCAGGGGAATTTTCGTTCGACTGATGGCGTGCCGCGCCCCGTGCATGTGCTTCAGCGAGGCGACGTTCAGCAAGTGGGTGCCATCGCCGAACCCTCGCTACTGCCATTGTCGGGCGAACGAGAATGGTCGATTGAATCCGAAGCGAATGAAGGCGAAAGACGCGCCACGCTAGCGCGTTGGATGACCGATGAGCATCATCCGCTGGTTTGGCGTTCCTTTGTGAATCGTGTTTGGCAGTATCACTTTGGAAATGGAATCGTCGCCACACCGAACGACTTTGGTCGCATGGGTACTACGCCGACGCATCCGGAATTGCTTGACTGGTTGGCGGTTGAGTTTCGAGACGGCGGGGAATGGTTGAGTTCACAATCGGTGAAGTCGCTGCATCGATTGATTGTGACTAGTAGTGTTTATCGGCAGTCTTCGCGTGGCAATGACAAGAACTTGGCAATCGATGGCAGTAACAAGTACCTGTGGCGGATGAGTCGAAGACGCATGGACGCAGAGGAAATTCGCGATGCGATCCTGCAGGTCAGCGGCGCACTCGACACCACCATGGGTGGGCCTGGGTTTTACTTGTTCAAGCTTGAGCGTCCGGAGCATTCGCCGCACTACGAGTATCACAAATTTGACCCGAATGACGCGACGTCTCATCGACGCAGCATTTATCGATTCATCGTTCGATCTCAACCAGATCCCTGGATGACGACATTGGATTGCGCGGACTCATCCCAAAGCACGCCTCGGCGAATCGAGACACTGACATCGCTACAGGCGTTATCCCTTCTCAATAGCCGTTTCAATTTGGTCATGGCAGAACATTTCGCGCGACGTATCCAGGACGCGTCGGAGCAACTCGACGAACAAGTGCGGGTGGCCTTTCATTTGGTGTCGTTACGTGATCCGACCGACGTCGAAGTGGATGAGTTGAGCCAATATGCTCGGCAGCACGGCATCGAAAATCTCTGCCGGATTCTGTTCAACCTCAGCGAATTTGTTTACATCGATTAAACCGTCAGGATTTACGATCGCAGGTCGTTTCCAACCATGAATTGCACGGCTCACCGAAGACAGTTTCTGACGAATGCAACAAGCGGCTTCGGTTCGCTTGCGTTGGCCATGATGTTGCGTGAGGAGACGTTTGGGAGTGGCGCCGTCCAGGTTTTGCATCGTCCGCCTCGGGCGAAGCGTGTCGTGCAGTTGTTCATGGGGGGAGCGGCTAGCCACATCGATCTATGGGATCACAAACCGATGTTGGAAAAACATCACGGTGAGCCCTCGGATTTCGGGGAGCACGTGGAAGCGTTTCAGAATGGACTGGGGCCATGGATGAAGTCCCCGTTTCGTTTTGCGCCGTACGGCGAGACCGGAAAGATGCTCAGCGAGGTGGTGGCGCCGATGGGCGAATGTGTGGACGACATTGCCTTTGTGCACAATATGGTCGGCAAGACTGGTGTCCATTCGCAGGCAACCTATCTGCAAGCCACCGGGTTCCAACGCCCCGGATTTCCTGGGATGGGTGCTTGGGTGAGCTACGCTCTGGGTGCGATCAACGAGAACCTGCCGACCTTTGTGGTGCTTCCCGATCATCGAGGGTTTGCAAGTAACGGACCTAAGAATTGGAGTTCTGCCTTCCTGCCAGCCAGTTCGCAGGGGACCGCGATTTTTCCCCAACGTGAAAACCCGATCGAGGATCTCTTGCCACAGTCGGATTTCGCAACGCGGGGCGCGGACCGCGATGGATTGAAGCTGTTGTCAAAGTTCAATTCCCGTTACACGCAGCCGCGGTCTGACGATACCAGACTCGATGCCAGAATCCGTTCCTATGAACTCGCCGCTAAGATGCAATTGAGTGCGCCCGAGGCGCTAGATATCTCGGACGAGCCGAAACATGTCTTGAAGATGTACGGTCTCGATCGAGCAGGCGCGACCTACCCCGATACGATCAACCCAGCTGAGGAAGCAGAATACTTCGGGCGAAAGTGTTTGATTGCTCGAAGACTGTTGGAACGCGGTGTGCGCTTCGTGCAACTATGGTCCGGGAATGACAATAGCTTTCCTCGACGCAATTGGGACAGCCACGAAGACATCCAACGTGATCATGGTCCGCTGGCGCGTGGGATGGCCGTGGGTACGGCGGCACTATTGAGAGATTTGAAACAATCCGGAATGCTCGATGACACGATCGTGTTGTGGACAACCGAGTTTGGTCGGATGCCGAGCACGCAAGGCAGCAAGGGACGTGATCACAATCCCTATGTCTTTACGAACTGGTTGTGCGGCGGGGGAGTGAAGCCGGGCGTGACATACGGTCCATCTGATCAATGGGGCTACAAGCCTCTGGACCGTACGAAAGCGACGCAGGTCTACGATATTCATGCGACGATTCTGCATCTGCTAGGGCTCGATCACAAGCAGTTGACGGTCCGACACGACGGAATCGATCGTCGGCTTACGGATGTCCACGGGCATGTGATTCGAGAGCTCTTGGCTTGAGCGTTTTCAGGAACGTCTTGCAGAGCCGGCTTGTGTAAAAGACGTGACGCTGCGAGAACATTCGCATGAAAATATGGATTGATGCCGATGCCGCGCCCCGTGATGTGAAAGATGTCGTCTTTCGCGCTGCCCATCGGCTGGCGATCGATACCGTGCTGGTCGCCAATCAAAGGATTGGGGTTCCCGCTAATGCAGAAACCGTTTCCCTGGTTGTGGTGCGCGAAGGTGCCGACGTCGCCGATCGCTACATCGTGACCCACAGCGAGCCGGGCGACTTGGTCATCACGGCCGACATACCGTTGGCCGCTCTGCTGGTTGAAAAGAAGGTTGCGGTGATCGATCCGCGCGGTGAGGCATACGACAGAAGCAACATTGCCGGAAGATTGTCGATGCGGGATTTCATGGATGAGCTACGCGGCACCGGCGTCGTAACCGGCGGTAGTCGACCGTACGGCGACCAGGATAAGAAAGCCTTCGCCAACACTTTTGACAGGCTGCTCTCCAAACTCCTGAAGGGTAAGTAGGAGGCCGAGTCGTCCATCTCGCGAAGTGGTGGTCCGCTGATTCCAAGGGACCAAGCATGACCTGGGACAGCATCACTTTTCTGACGGCTGAGTATCGACCGTGAGCCACGAGACCAATCGGTGCGTCACTTTGTCG
>JBPCVD010000166.1:0-6283 GCA_051010815.1 Rubripirellula sp. | reverse complement strand
GTCTTGATCTGTGTTCTTTTCATCGACCTTCTTCGACCAGCCGCTGCAAAGTCGAACACGACGATCTGCCGTGAACGGCCGGCCAGCCTGATTCTTTAGCTGGAACTTTCCGATATCATCTGTGCGTCGCTTCGAGCCACTGCTGCAGTTATTCTTAGAATGAGGCCTGTTGATGGCCCTCGCTAAGTCGTGACGTCGTCAGATTCGGCATTCGCAAAAACATGAATCCTCCGTTCGTATTTCACCCGTCTTAGGGATATCAGACCGTGAAATTTTTGTTCCGCTCCGTCGCCGAAGGAAGCTGCCTGCTAAACCTCGACGCCACGAGCATGGAGGAAATCATCCGTTCGTCGGTCGAGTTCTTGGTGCAAACAGGGCGTTTGCCGGAAAGCCTCCGCACTCAGGTCACCGACGGACTACTGGAGCGTGAGGAGGCGGTGCCAACGGTGATTGGCCACGCTTGCGCGGTCCCTCACTATTACGATGATGCCATTCGCGAACCGGCGATGGTATTTGTTCGGCTTAAGCAAGGCGTCAATCTGGGGGCACCGGATGGCATCGCAACGCGATTCATCTTTCTTCTGATTGGGTCCGAGGACCAAACCCTTCAGCATCTCGATACGCTGTCTTCCATCGCGCGGCTGATGTCAGACAACGTGTTTCATTTCGAGCTGACGTACGCCAAGACGCAACAAGATGTTGCCGACGCAATCGAGCGTCACGTGAATCGAAACGTACTTAAAGCGCCACCGAAGCCACGGGAGGTGTCCGAGGGTCTGAAGGCAGATCCGCACTTCATGGCAGGAATCAAAGCGGATATTAAGCGTCGACTTCCTCATTACATTGCTGATTTCAAGGACGGGTTGCGCGCCAAGAGCATCGCAGCAATCGTATTCATGTTTTTCGCATGCCTGGCGCCCGCGGTCACGTTTGGCGGACTGATGGGTCTGGAAACGGACGGCGCGATCGGCGCGAAAGAGATGCTCGTCTCAACGGCGGTTTGCGGAATCGTTTACGCCCTGATCGCCGGTCAACCGCTGATCATTCTGGGTGGCATTGGTCCGCTCTTGATCTTCACCATCATCCTCTATCAGTTGTGCGATGATCTGGAACAAGGCGAACACTTCCTTGGCATCTACGGATGGGTGGGGATTTGGACGGCATTGATGACAATTCTTCTCGCGGTGACAAACGCGAGCAATCTCATGAAGTATTTCACTCGATTCACTGATGAGATTTTCTCTGCATTGATGTCGCTTATCTTCATCTACAAGGCAGTTGAGGGGGTCGTAAAAACGTTCGACGAAACCGATGCAACTGGTTCCGCCGAGAAGGCTTTGCTCGCGCTCGTATTGGCCGTCGGCACGTTCTACATCGCAATGTCGCTAGCGCGATTTCGTAGTAGTGTTTACCTCTTTCCGTGGATGCGAGAATTCCTGGCTGACTTCGGCCCCTCGATTGCGCTCGGTTGCATGATTGCCGTTGCGTGGTGGCTTGGTAGCGCAACGACACTGGATACCTTGGCAATCGGAAAAGTGACGGAGGGTCCGATATCCAACGCTTGGGTCGTGGACCTCGGCGACGTTCCCACATGGATTAAGTTCGCCGCCGCCGGACCGGCGTTGCTAGCGACCGTTCTCGTGTTCCTTTCGCAGAACATTACTGCACGACTCGTCAACAGCCCTGGAAACCGACTGACCAAAGGCGAGTCCTATCATTGGGACCTTGCCGTAATTGGCGGTCTGATTGGGCTCTGTTCGGTCTTCGGTTGGCCTTGGATGGTCGCCGCAACCGTGCGTTCGCTCGCGCATGTTCGCTCGCTTGCTGTTTCAGAAGAAGTCGTCGGCAAAAACAATCGCCACATCGAAATCATTCACGTGGTGGAAAACAGAGTGACGGCGGTGGCCATTCACCTACTCATCGGCGGAACGTTACTAGTCTTACCGTTGCTGCAATACGTCCCGATGGCGGCACTTTACGGCATCTTCCTATTCATGGGATTCGTTTCTCTGCGAGGGATTCAATTCATTGAACGTCTCGGATACTGGCTGATGGACTCAGCTCTCTATCCCATCAATCACTACACTCGAAGAGTACCAACGAAGACGATTCATCTCTTTACGTTGGTCCAGCTGCTATGCCTGATTGTGCTCTGCGCAATCAACCTTAGCCCGTATGGGCCGATCCGCATCCTATTCCCAATCTTCATTGCGCTGCTCGTGCCAGTCCGCGCTATCATGAGTCGATTCTTCGACAAGGATCACCTCGCCTATTTGGATGCAGACGAGGAACCCGACGAAGAGGGATTGCACTGGGTCTAGAGACGTTCGATGGCGTTCGAACTCAGCTCAAGAGCATCAATCCCGACTCTGCTTCTTCCGACGTCTCAGATTCCGTATTCGGGTCGTCATCGGCATAGAGTGCTTTGATCGCAGCGTCCTGCGTCTGCGGCTCCGGCGTGAGTTTTCGCGGGCTTTCGCCGAACGAGGCCGCATTCGGCACAGACATCCGTTGATCTCCGCCGATGGGCGAGTTCAAATTGGACATTGTTTCTTCACCGATCCAATGGATGACTGACGCAATCGCCTCGCCCTCCGCGGCGTCGACACGTGACGTGTGATTGATCACGCGTAGCGCATCCAATGCCGTGATCATGCCGTCGCCCGATACGTCGAAGTAGAATCCGCCAAAATCGTCAATCGACTCAATCGGTGGCAGCTCCGGCGAGGTTACCCGAGACAATTCGTTGATGATCGTCAACGCGTCCAGCGACGAAACATCACCACTTTGGTTCACATCCCAAACTTGAAACACGTTTTGCCATGGCGTCTCTGAGACGACCTGAACCGATCCTTCATTCGCTGCAATTACCTGTGCGAACATGTCCCCCACCATCAAAGGGGCAGCATAGCTTCCCGTTCCCGAGAATTCCCAACTTTGCTCTGCCGCGATGTGGAGCAGCAACGGGTCGCCCAAGCCACCAAGAGTGTCCATTCGATCCAGATCGATCGTCAGCTTAGCGGCCACGTCACTCCGCAGAACATACTCTTCGAATCCAACCACTCGGCTCTCAAGGAACTCAACGAGTTCAGCCGGTTCGCTCAGGTTGAGGACAAAACGATCGTATCCCAAACCTCCATCAATGGACGTGAACCGAACGCCTCGCGTTTCCACCGAATCTTCTCCGTCCCCAGTCGTGACTTGAAGCAATCCAAACGTCTGCATGATCGATTCAAGCGTAACACTCTGCGCAGACTCATTCAGAACAGCATCAAGTCCCTCGGCGTGGGTTCCTTCCAGGAATCGAATCCCAGTGACCTCATCGACCAAGTAAACGAAGGTATTATCCTCGGCGATCGAAAGCTGCTGCGGCTGGTAGTCCTGCAAGGTTACCGACAACTCAACGTTCGGAGTCGTTTCGAACAGGGGATCCGATTCGTCTGCGTCGACACGAAACAACACGGGAATCAATTCGTTTTGCTCGAGTTCGAGATCTGGCACACCCGTCAAAGTGACAAGTTGCGGCGTATTCCATTGATCGGGTGCGAACACTAGTCGGGTAACATCAATGGCTAGTTCACCAGACGCAAGAACAACGTCAACAACCACGTCTGTGTTGGGACGCGATGCAAGTGAAACTTGAACCGAGTCCTGGCCTAACGCCTCACTGACCTCTGTACTGCCATCGGTTTCCGTAATGAGTAGCTCCGACAACTCGTCGTCGATTATTTCCAGCGAGACCTCGCTCGACGAGTAACCCTCAGCTTCTCCCAACAGACCAACTGACCGATCGCCATCGCGAACATCATTGTCGAGGGTCGCAAGATCGACGCTGACCGTACTCGAACCCGCTGGAATCGTCACCTCGTCGACAAGCATGATGTCACTCCCGCTCGAGAATGTCACGAGCAAAGGTGAATCGAGATCGCCGGCGTTCCGATACACAAGCAGTTGCACTGTCCCCACACCATCCGACTCAAGAACCTCGTCTGCGGATAGCGATAGGGTTAGGGTGGAGGAATCGTCGTCACTAACCAAGACTTCCGCCACGCCCGGCAAATAGGACATCGCAGACGCCTGGATGACAACGAGCACGTCACCGTCAACCACTGCGTCGTCGACTGCGAAGAGCGGCACTTGTACAGAACTCGATCCAGCTGGAATTACGATCGAATCAGGGACGGACAACTCCGACGAATCACCGTTTCCAAGCGTCACGATGAGGTCGCTTTCCAAGTCCTCCTCGCTTCGGGTGATCGTTGCGATCGCCTTGGCAGCGTCCGGGTCGGCGAGCACGATTTGGTCAAGAGCGAAATACGCTGGCGTATTCATGCCGAACGCGCCATTGTCCGATGAACTGAGGGAAAAGCCAAGTTCCATCGCACCCGACAAACTCGAAACGTCGACCGCGGTCCATTGATCGACGATGTAGTCGAGACTGTTGTCCTCAAACCGATAGTCTGCCAAATAGAAATCGATTGTGCCCGCCGATTGTCCCGAAGCGTCGGTTCCCTCAATCGTCAACAACAAAAAGTCGGGATCGTCGCCTGATTCACCGCCGAATTTCTTGGCAAACGAATCACCCTCCAGCATCGACAACGCAGCGTAGGTCGTATTCGTGATTGCAATCGTCTCGAACTCCAACCCTTCGTCAACGGTAACCTTGGGTACGGTTCCGCCCGGAAAAGCGCTGGCAACCGCATACGTCCGCGACCCATTGGCACCACCGCCGGCGAAAGCGCTGTACTGATTGAAGAATCCGGGAGTCGTCGTGTCCTTGGTGTTGGAGGCCGACCAACCACCCCAGCTTCCGAACGTAGGGTTGTAGACGTTATTGAACACGGCCTCGCCGGACTGAAAGCCGCCCGCGCCATCGGCGCCGTTATAGAAGGACCCATCCGCGATTGTCGTTCCAAAATCTTCGAGCTGGATCGTTGGCAACGCGTCCGACTCGCTGAGTGTCGCTGGTGAAATTTCGATGCCCAACTGCATGTCGTCATCGATGAGAAGAACCGTACCGGCATCCGCAGCAAACCCGGATGCACTAACATTGAACTGGACGACGCGATCACCATCGTCAGTTTCATTATCGATCGCGTCGAATGTAAATTCCGCCGATCTCTGACCCGCCGGAATCGTCATCTGGGCCGGCAAATCAAACTGATCGGCTTGATCTGCGGAAATCAAAACTGTCAGCGGCGATGACGTATCTTCAACGTTCCGATGAACGATCGCTGTTAGAACGCCACCTGATTCATCGACGACCGCCGGCGATAAAGTGAGCGTTAGACTCAAAGCATCATCATCAGCCACAGTCACAATACTTTGAGCTGACTGAAGACCAGACGCCGTCGCGGTGAAGGTGACGTTCTGTGGCCCGTCAACCAGTGAGTCATCCTGCGGGCGCCAAGGCACGACTGCGGAAGTCTCGCCGTCTAGGATCACGACGTGTTGCAGCACCGTTGCTTCGGTACGGTCCGAACTCTCGAGTTGGACGACCAAATCTCCACTGACGTCCTCGGTATTGCGACTGACGATCAACGTGTGAGAACTCGGAGGCGACTGAAACGCAACGTTATCGATAGCAAAGTAAGCAGGGGTATTCATGCCAAACGCGCCAACGTCCGATGAACTAAGCGAAAACGCCAGCTCTACAGCGTCACCGAGCGAAGCAATGTCGACGGTCGTCCAATCGTCAACGATGTAATCAAGGTTGTTGTCAGCAAACCGAAAATCTGCAAGTGAAAAATCAACCGTCCCGACCGAGTTGTCATCAGCATCAAAGCCTTCGATCGTCAATAGAAAGAAGTCTGAATCATCTCCCGTCTCACCACCAAACTTCTTCGCAAACGCGTCTCCCTGCATCATCGACAGTGCCGCGTAGGTCGTGTTGGTAACGTCGATCGACTTGAATCTGGCTGAACTCGGGTCACGTGACACTGTTGGAACGAGGGCGCCACCGTATGCGGCTGCGACCGCATACGTGTCAGATCCTAGCGAGCCAATACCAGTCACCGCGCTGTACTGATTCAAGTAGCCAGGGGTCGTCGTATCGGTCGTGTTGGAGAACGACCACCCGGCCCAACTTCCAAAATCAGCATTGAAGTCATTGTTGAATGTCAAATCGCCGCTCACAAACTGACCAGCCATGTCCGCGCCGTTGTAGAAAGACTCCGGCGATAATGTGCTCCCCACATCTTCCAACCCAACCTGCGAAACGGCATCCGTCTCGGTGGATTCAGGCATGTCTATCTCGATCACCAAGGCTGGAGAATCATTATCC